>NZ_JAQUOY010000001.1 GCF_028716865.1 Candidatus Methylomirabilis sp.
GGGTGGGGTATCGCCGGCCTCGCGTTTTTGCTTTCGTTCCTGCTCCGCCATGTCTCACTCCTCCTTCCGCCTCACCGAGCCGCCTGCCACACGAGGTGTTGCACCTCCGGTATCAGGAGCTTCGTCAAGGCGAGACGGACGGCATGCTCCGAGCCCGGCAGACACACGATGACCTTTCCTTTCGCCGTTCCGCAGAGCGCGCGGCTCATCAACGCGGCGCTTCCGACTTCCTGGAAGGTCAGGCTCCGAAACAGCTCGCCAAAACCGGGCAGCATCTTATCCAGCAAGGGACTGACCGCCTCAATCGTCTGATCCTTCTTGCTGAGCCCGGTCCCCCCGGTCATGATGATCAGATCGACGTCCTCGTCACACAGCTTCTTGATGACATCCCTCAGGCCTTTGGGATCGTTCTTCAGGATCATGGAGGCCTGCTGACAATGTCCGGCCTCATTCAGGAGCGATTCAATGAGTCGGCCTGAGTGGTCGTCTTCCGACTTGCGACTATCGGTGATACTCAGCCTCGCGTATCGGACCGGTCCAACCTTCTTTGCCTCTGCATGATGATCGTGAACGCCCATGGGTTCCTCAATGCAATGAAGGCGATGTTCTGCCTGGGATAATCCCCGCTCCATTCATCATAGTGGAATAACCGATTCCGGTCAATGCGGACTGCCGCAACAGGTCGCGTTCCGTCAGTGTATTCCCTTGCTGCCGAAGAGCACAGTTCCTTTATGTCGCGTGCGACCGGATCAACTGCATGAACTCGTTTCGGCTCTCGATCCGCTCGCGGAAGACCCCGTGCATCGATGAGGTCACAGCCTTGCTGTTCTGTTTCTCTACGCCGCGCATCATCATGCAGAGGTGTTGGGCTTCCATGACGACGGCTACCCCCTTTGGCCGCAGGGCCTCCAGGAGCGCGTTAGCGATCTGGGAGGTCAAACGCTCCTGCACCTGGAGTCGGCGACTGTACATCTCCACCAGCCGAACCAGCTTGCTCAACCCGACAATCTTGCCGTCCGGTAGATAGCCGACGTGGCACTTGCCGAAAAATGGGAGCAGATGATGCTCGCAGAGGGAGAAGAAGTCGATGTCCTTGACCAGGACGATCTCGTCATAGTTGTCTTGAAAGACCGCTTCGTTCAGAACGTCATTGACCTGTTTGTCGTATCCGGATGTGAGGAAGGTGAACATCCGGTCTACCCGCTCCGGGGTCTTGACCAATCCTTCCCGATCGGGATCCTCGCCGATCTCCTTCAGCAGATCCCTGATCAACCGCTCAATCATTCTTTTGTACCTCGTTTTGGCATCATCGATATCTTTGACGCTGCGTTGTGAACACTTTTAGGCTTCACCTAAAATTCTAAATGAGCATGTCTGATTGCGCAAGGAAAACCTCCGAGTCATTCCGTTGGCGCAAGAAGGGGAGCCCGGGATCACCATTGACGACTCTATAGCCCCGATGCTATAAGGTCAACGTCTGTACGGTCCCGCTTGCCTATGGCTCCTCCGCATCGGAGTGATTCCATGCAGCCGTCGCAAGGGTTTCAGGCGTTGATTCAGGCCACGCGCATGGCCAGGATGACCACTCTGCCCGGCGCCGTCCTGCTTCAGTTGGAGCGCAGCAGTGACGATTCGGCGTCGGGCGAAGCCAGCGTGGCTATCCAGGCTGCGATCGAGGAGGTAGGTGCTGGGCAGCCCCTCACGCGCGAACACGCCGTCCTGCTGCTTCAGGCTGAAGGGCGTCACCTGCTGCGTCTCCTAGAACTGGCTTCCGCCACTGCCGACAGCGGCAAGGGGCGGACGGTAACCTTCTCGAAAAAGGTCTTCATCCCGCTGACCCGTCTCTGCCGCGATCGGTGTGGCTACTGTACCTTCCGCCGGGACCCCGGGGAACCAGGTGACGGCTTTCTCCCCCCCGAGGAGGTCCTGGCCATCGCCTCTGCCGGCGCCGCCCTCGGATGTACGGAAGCGCTCTTCAGCCTTGGCGAGAAGCCGGAACTGGCTTTTCCGGCAGCCCAGCGGGCGCTTGCCGAGCGCGGATACCGGACCACGATCGAGTACCTGGCGCGGATGTGCGAGCGGACACTGGCGGAGACAGGCCTCCTGCCGCATGTCAACCCCGGAACAATGACCATTGAGGAGATGGGGATACTGAGAGGCTCTTCTGCCAGTATGGGTCTGATGCTGGAGTCGGTGAGCGCCCGGCTCGCGCAGTCAGGTGGGCCGCACCACGCCTCGCCTGACAAGCACCCGCTGCTTCGGCTCAGGACAATCGAGGGAGCAGGGCGGCTGCGGATCGCCTTTACCACCGGGATCCTGATTGGGATCGGTGAGAGCCTTGAGGAGCGGATCGACTCCCTGTTTGCCATCAAGGCGCTGCACAGGACGTTCGGCCACATCCAAGAGGTCATTGTCCAGAACTTCCGCGCAAAGCCCTTCACCCCGATGCGGGACTATCCTGAGCCGACGTTCCTCGACCTGCTCCGGACCGTAGCGGTGGCGCGTTTGATCCTGGGTCCGGAGATGAATCTTCAGGTGCCGCCGAACCTCACTCCGGATGCCTATCCCTTACTGCTCTTGTCGGGAATCAACGACTGGGGCGGCATTTCACCCCTCACACAGGATTGTATCAATCCCGAGGCGCCATGGCCACAGATTGAGGCTCTTCGCGACGGGACTGCGGCACTCGGGTATCGTCTGAAAGAACGGCTCCCGATCTATCCCGAGTACATCGTCCGCAAAGACGGATTTATCCCCTCTCCCTTGGCTCCCAGGATCATGGCGCTGGTGGACGAGGCAGGCTATCCTAAAGAGCAGGGGTTAGGGGATAGGGTATAGGGTAAAGGGAAGCGGGAGATGCCGGTGAGCAACGTAGTTCCTGACGAGCCTTGCGCACGCGATGAAGGCATTGACGGGCTGCTTGGCCGGATCGAGCCGGATGTCGCACGCCTGCTGGAGGCCGCGCTTGAGGGGCGAGAGCTTACCGCGGAGCAGGGGCTGCGCCTGGCACAGACGCAGGGGTCGGAGCTGCATGCGCTGGTCATGGCGGCCGATGAGATGCGGCGGCGTCAGGTGGGAGAGGTCGTCACCTATGTGGTCAATCGGAACATCAACTTTACCAATGTGTGCATCAAGCATTGCGCCTTCTGCGCTTTCAGCCGGGATTTCCGGGAAGAGGAGGGGTACTTCCTGCCCCTCGAGGAGGTGGTGCGACGGGCGAAAGAGGCCTGGGAGTTGGGGGCTACCGAGATCTGCATACAGGCCGGCCTGCCCCCACAATTGGATGGCCGTTTCTATATCGAGCTGTGCCGCGCCATCAAACAGGAGGTTCCCCAGATCCACATCCACGCCTTTTCCCCCGAAGAGATCCTGTACGGCTCCAGGCAATCCGGCATCCCTATTCCGCAGTATCTCATGGCCCTCAAAGAGGCTGGTCTCGATACCCTTCCCGGCACGTCCGCCGAGATTCTGGACGATGAGATCCGCGACATTATCTCCCGCGGTCGCATTACCTCTCGCCAGTGGATCGAGGTGATTACGACTGCGCACGCCCTCGGTATCCCGACCACCGCCACGATCATGTACGGCCACATCGAACAGCCGATCCATTGGATCAGACACATGGCGCTCCTGCGCGACATCCAGAAAGAGACGGGCGGGTTTACTGAATTCGTCCCGCTCCGCCTGATCCATCACGAGGCGCCGATCTACCGTCACCAGTTGGTGAAGGGAGTACGTCAGGAGGCCGCCGGTAACGAGGCGGTGAAGGTGCATGCGCTTGCGCGCCTGATGCTGGGTGCGACTTTCAAGAACATTCAATCGTCCTGGGTCAAGGAGGGCCCGAAGCTCGCCCAGTATCTGCTGACCGCCGGGGCCAATGATCTTGGCGGCACCCTGATCAACGAAAGCATCTCCACATCGGCCGGCGCACCGCACGGTGAGTTCATGCCGCCTGCCGAGTTGCGCCGTCTCATCCGTGAACTCGGGCGCGTCCCCGCGCAGCGGAGTACCACGTACCAGCTTCTTCGTGTGCACGATGGCCTCGGCGAAGAGGAGGGCCCGCTCGACCTGATCGACGACCCGGCAGCGCGTTTCGGCTCACACCGGACGCTGGCCGCCTCTCACGCCTTCCGGTACGGATATGCGGCTTCCAGCCGGGGATATACAGAGCACGAAGGGCAACAGCCGTGAAGATCGCGATCCTCGGAGGGACGGGGCGAGAGGGAGCGGGGCTTGCCTTGCGTTGGGGTGCTGCCGGCGAGGAGGTCATCATCGGATCGAGGGATGAAAGACGAGCAGTCGCGGCGGCGAAGCGCCTGAACCTGCTGCTGGGAAGGGTCGCTATCCATGGAATGCTCAATCGACAAGCTGCGACGGAGGCGGACGTCGTGGTCTTGACGGTCCCCTACGCCGCGCACCTCACCATACTGATAGAGGTCAAGGATGCGCTCTGCGGTAAACTTCTGATCGATACCACTGTTCCGCTTGAGCCCGAGGCGCTCCAGCGGCTGGTTCCGGCGCATAAGGGCTCTGCTCTGGAGGAGGCGCAGGAGTGTCTGGGGCCGAGCGTGAAGGTGGTGGCGGCCTTCCAGAATATCGCCTTTCACCTGCTGAAGGAGTTGGAGAAGGCCATCGACTGCGATGTCTTGGTGTGCGGGGATGATCCTCATGCGAGGCATCTCGCCGTCCTGTTGGTGGCAAAGGCCGGTCTGCGCGCCATTGATGCCGGCCCCGCGCGGCATGCCAGGACCGTGGAGGGACTGACCCCACTGCTCATAGGGTTAAAGCGACGCTACAAGGCCACGGACGTGGGGATCAGGATCACCGGCCTCCCGGAGCGCGAGCCATGATCCTCGCCCTGGCAGGAGGGATCGGCGGCTCAAAGCTGCTCCTGGGACTTACGCAGGTAATGGACCCTGCCGAACTTACCGTCATCGTCAACACGGCGGATGACCTGATCCTGCACGGCCTTACCATCTGTCCGGATCTGGATACCGTGACCTATACGCTGGCCGGTGTTGCGGATCAGGAAAGGGGATGGGGAATCGCGGGTGACACCTTCAATGCCCTCAGTTGGCTTGGGCGTTATGGTCGAGAAGACTGGTTCCATCTGGGGGACCGAGACCTGGCCACCCACCTGCACCGGACCGCCTTGTTGAGAGAGGGGATCACCCTCACCGAGGCCACCGACGTCATCAGGCGCGCGCTGTCTGTCCGGGTCCGGATCCTGCCGATGTCGAACGAATCGGTCTCGACGATCGTCCTGACCGACCACGGGCCGCAGCCCTTTCAGGCATACCTCGTTCGCGACGGGGCTCGTCATGCTGTGAGGGGGGTGCGCTTCGAGGGGATTGAGGCATCGCGCCCGGCACCCGGCGTGTTGGAGGCGATCGAGACGGCCGATGGGATCATCCTCTGCCCCAGCAACCCGGTCATCAGCATCGGACCGATCCTGGCCGTCCCAGGTATCCGCGAGGCGCTGAAAGCGACGAGGGCGCCCATCGTAGCGATCAGTCCGGTTGTGGGTGGCCGGTCGCTCAAGGGTCCGACCGACAAGTTCCTGGCCGGCCTCGGGCACGAGGTATCGGCCTTGGCGGTGGCCCAGCTCTATCAGGACTTCCTCGACCTGTTCATCGTCGATCGCCTCGATGCCGATCTGCTTCCCACCATCGAGGCGCTGCCGGTCAGGATGAGAGCGGCTGAGACCGTGATGCACAATCTGGAGCGAAAGATCGCCTTGGCCAAAGAGGCCCTGTCGTGTCTGGCCTCTTTTACCACCTGAACAGGCAGATGCTCGTCGCCGTCATCCCGGTCAAGGAACTTTCCCGAGGCAAGGCGCGGCTGAAGCCGTTGCTCTCGGCCCAGGAGCGACACCTCCTCTGCAAGACGATGCTTGAGGATGTGCTGGCCGTCGTGACCACCTCACCGCTGCTTGATCGTGTGCTGGTCATTACGTCGGACGCCGAGGCCGCTGTATGTGCTCGGCAGTACGGCGCTGAAATTATAGGAGAGGTGCGGCAGGTCAGGCAGAGTAGATCGGTAGAGGCTGCCGCCGCTATCTGCCGTGAGAGTGGGGCCGAGGCGATGTTGACCATCCCGCTTGATGTCCCGCGAATCAGGGCCAACGATCTCGATCGAATCGTGGAACACGGGTCCGTACCCAGGGGGATCGTGCTCGTGCCGTCCCGCAACGCGCTTGGAACCAATGCCTTGCTCGCTCGGCCACCCGAGGCGATCCCCTTCCGCTTCGGCTACGACAGCTTCCAGGCCCATCGGCGGGAGGCCGAGGCAAAGGGTCTGCCATGCGCGGTCTGCGAGCTTCCCAACCTTGGGCTGGACATTGACGAGGTTGACGATCTCCGATGCTTCATCGCGCAACCGGGTAAGACCCGGACGGATAGGCTCCTGCATCGGCTTGGGATAGGTGAGAGGCTTGGGATTGAAACAGGCGTCTGAACTGAACCTGACCGGCCTGACCGGCATCCCGGAGATTCAGACGGGCGATGACCTGGCCGCGCTGATCGTTGAGGGGGCGAGAAGGCGTGATCTGATGCTGCAACCGAACGACATCCTGGTCGTGACGCAGAAGATTGTCTCAAAAGCCGAAGGGCGCGTGGTGCCTCTTTCCGACGTGGCGCCCTCGCCGGCTGCCAGCGCCTGGGCCGCTTACCTTGATAAGGACCCGCGTCTGGTTGAGTTGATCCTCAGGGAGGCGCGACGAATCGTGCGGATGGATCGGGGGCTCATCCTCGCTGAGACCCGGCACGGCTTCGTCTGCGCCAATGCGGGGATTGACCGCTCCAATCTCCCTGGCGAGGAGACCGCGTCGTTGCTGCCGCTCGACCCGGACGGCTCGGCCACCGCGATCCGGGATCGAATCCGAACTCTCTGTGGAGTCGATGTCGCGATACTGATCTCTGATACCTTTGGTCGCCCATGGCGCGAAGGGCTGACCAACGTCGCCATTGGGGTCAGCGGCCTGATCCCGCTTTGGGATTATCGCGAGACGACAGATGACTTTGGCAGGAATCTCAAAGCGACACGTATTGCCGTTGCCGATGAGCTGGCAGCCGCGGCAGAGCTGATCATGGGCAAGACCGAGCGAATTCCCGTGGTCCTGATTCGCGGCTACCAATGCGTAAGAGGCGAGGGGCGAGCGTCAATGCTGCTGCGCCCGCCAGAGCAGGATCTATTCAGATAGTATCAGTGCCTTGCCTACCGTGGGGCCGGCGCGGCCAGCCCTTCGAGCGTCAAGGTGTGCAGAACAGACTCGGCCTGTGCTCGCGCCTTGCGGGCCTCTTTCCTTACGGCTTCCTTCGCGCCCAGTTCGCCCAGTAACTGCTCCCGCGTCGAGGTAAAGCGTCGGTTGACATCTGTGTTGAAGGTATCGGCGATCTGCGCTTTGATCGCGATGATCTCTCGATCGGATTTCACTTCTATCGCCTTTGTTCCAGCCACCTTTGCCTGGTACTGCGCCTTTTCCGCGAGCAGGCTGACCGACTCCCCGGACTTCCTGGCGCTGAGCAGGTGAGTGTCCTGCTGAGTCTGTGCCTCGGATCTGAAGGCTCTTACCTCATCCTTGGCTGCCGCAAAATAGCTCAAGGCAAGGGTGAACTCCTCGGGAGCATAGATATCCGCCTCGAAGTCCCTCGCCTCTTGGATGGCTTTTTCCGCCTCATCCAGCGACTTCATGAAGACGAGCTCTTGCGCTTCAGCCACGCCTGCCCTGAGCCACGTCGACTGGCTTGTCCAGAGCGTACACGGAACCAGTACGACCATCACGCCGAAGATCACGCGCTGAATGCCTCGCCTCCAGTCTCTCATTGTGCTGACTCCTTCGTGTGACATACGCTCCCCCTGGTCGCTGCAGGTTCTAAGATCGTCGATTGCCGAGATATCCAAACCGGCTCACGAATTCAGTCTGCTCAAGGTGTCCGCCATGCGCGAGCGTCTCAACCTGGCCTGGCGTCTCAAAATCCTGAGCTTCCAGGCGAATCATATAGGCCCGGAGCGTCTGATACGACTCGGAGTCGATATCGACGTAACGGACACGGATCTTCCCCGTCCGAAGATCCAACATCTCCCGAAACGGGATCGGGACCATCTTCCCCCCCTGGATGGTCACCATGGCCTCCGTCTGACCATCCAACAGAAAACGGGTAGCCCAATAGCCAAGACTGCGACAATACTGGATATCCAGTGCGCCGGGTGGAGCGCAGCGGAGTTCATAGCCAAGATCCTTGGCGACGATCGTGACATCGATACCTCGCCCCCGAAGGCTTTCAGTCACTCGCTCTTTCAGCACTCGTCCTAATACAAGCTCCGAGAGGCGGACATTCCCATAACTATCCCGTTCAACCGAGCCGAAATCGGTAGGATCAAGTTTATCGGCCAGCCCTTCGCTGAGAATTGCCAAGCCATGCCCCTTTCCTGAGGCGCGCCGCTTGATGATTGCTCCTTCCAGAATGTCAACAAGCGCCTGAAGGGGGACCGTCGGTTCTGGAAACTCCTCTCCGATCACCGTTAAGGTGGCGCCGGCAGCGCCACCGATGCCGAGCGCCAGATGACCTGCCCGTCGGCCCATCACTGTGACGAAGTACCACCGGTTCGTCGTCACCGCGTCCTCCATCAGGTTCTGGACGATGTCTTTGCCCAGGTTGCAGGCCGTCGTAAAACCAAACGTCGCCACCTCCTGCGGAAGCGGGAGATCGTTGTCGATCGTTTTCGGCACATGCGCGAGGGCGACCCGATCCTTCATGACCTCCGACAGCCGATAGGCCGCAAAGGCGGTGTCATCGCCCCCGATCGTCAACAGGCATGATACTCCCAGTTTATCAAGCGCCTCGACCACATTACGGAGCCTATCCGGGGATTTAGTCGGATTCTCCCTGGACGTCCGAAGGATAGAACCCCCTTCGAAATGGATCCGGGACACCTCGTCGATTTCGAGTTCCATCACGTGGCTTGTATCGCCTCGCACAAGCCACTTGAACCCATCGTAGAAGCCGAGGACACGCATCCCACGGTTACGCGCCTCTATGGTTGCAGCAGCGATCACGCCATTAATGCCTGGCGCGGGGCCGCCTCCGACCAACATACCAAGCGTTTTCATGCGCCCTCCACTGGGTACAGGAATAACCGCGGGAACATACAAGGCAATAGGTGTAGCATACGAGCAGTAACGCCCGGTGTCAACCGAACTCACAGGCTGTAGGGATAGCGCTTTGGGGGACTGCGGACGAAAATATCTTTGGAGCGGGAGACGGGACTCGAACCCGCGACGTTCAGCTTGGGAAGCTGACATTCTGCCACTGAATTACTCCCGCACCCTCTTCTGTCTAACAAAAGCGCTCACGGTTGTCAATGGTTTTTGGCGCGAGCCTACTGTGAAGAGGGCAGCGTTCCAAACAACTGCTGCCACGAGTCAAGATGCTCCTGGGCATAGGCCAGGGCCTCTTCGCGGCTGTTGGTGAGCCCCGTTGCCTGAGCCTCCCGCAGATGATCAAGCACGAATCCCAGGAAAGGGCCTGGCGCAATGCCGAACAGTTCGATCAGATCGTCGCCCCGTAGGATGGGCTGTAGCCGGCTTGCCAGAAACTCGGTTCTGTAAAATCGGAACGCCTCACGCAGGAAGACCTGATGCCGGCTGAGCTCCTCGGTTTTCCCGCCAAAGGTTGCCAGCAGATCCGCCCAGGAGTGTAACAACACAACGGGAGCAGCCTCACCCACTTCTCGAAAGAAACGATACAGCGCCCTGACGGTGACAGGCGCTCTGCTCGAAAGATGGATCGGTCGCAGATGATGTTGCTCGATGTCGGTTATGAGGCTCTTCGCCCGGCAACCCAGTCGAAGGCGTTCGCACAGGCGAGTGAGGATCGGCAGGCCGGCCTGCTCGTGCCCCAGGAACCGGACGCGACCATTCGCTAGCACGCTCCGGGTCTCCGGCTTGCCGATGTCGTGCAGGAACCCCAGCAGCTTGAGGATGGCGGTCTCGGTGACGCCCGCCTCGATTTCCCGGTCAAGCCGTTCGCGTAACCAGATCGCCTCGTCAGGAAAGAGCTGCTCAAGGTTTGTGAACAGCAGCTCGACAGACTCAAGCGTCTGAAGCGAGTGTTCCCAGAGGGGCAGACGATGCGGCGTGCTCGCCGGAACTGACTTGAGCGCCTCGACCTCCGGGACCAGTCCCTTCAGAAGCTGCAAGGTGTCCAGGTGCTCGATCCAGGGCGCTGCGGGGACCGTATCGAGAATCCTGAACAGCTCGTCACGCAAACGCTCTCCGGCCACTGTCCCGAGGAGTGATGCACGCTCGATGATCCACCGCCGAGTGGCCTCCTCGACGGTGAAGCCAAGCTCTGCAGCCAGGCGGACTGCCCTGATCAGGCGAAGCGGATCACGCTCGAATGCCGATGGGGTAAGGGCTCGCAGGCGCTTTTCCCTCAGGTCGTTCAGCCCGCCCGATGGATCGATCACAGACAGGGGGTTGGAGGTTGGGGGTTGGTGGGCAGGGGTGTCGATGCGTACGGCAAGGGCATTGACGGTGAAATCGCGAGCTACCAGATCAGCCTCGATTGTCTCGCCCTTCGGCCGACTGATGTCGAGCTGGACGATCATCCCTTCAGAGCGGATGATGACTCGAACCGTCTCCGGATCGAGACGAATGAGGCTGCCTTCCAGCGCGGCGATCAGATCGCGACCGAATTGTTCCGGTTTCCCCCAGATCACCAGATCGAGGTCGATCCGCCTCATCCTGCTACGCCTGTCCTGAGCCACGTCGAAGGAACCAAGCAGGAGATCACGCAGGTACCCACCGACCAGATACAGGGGGCCTAGCCTGCCGGCGGCCGCGACCGCCTCGACAGCCCGAAGATATGGGTTGCGCCGAAGCTCATCCACGCCGTAGAAGGATGCCGGTTTCATCGGACAGAGGGGCAGAGCCTGGAGAGGGGACAGTCGTCGCACAGGGGGGTATGCGTCTTGCAGGTTTTTTGGCCAAGCTGCTCCAGGTTCACGTACATGGAGGAGAAGATGGGGGACGGCACTATCAACTGAAGAGAGGCCTGGACCTTTTTAGGGGTCAGCGTCGGGCTCACCAAGCCGAGACGGCGTACGACGCGGCAGATCCGGGTATCGACGGGGAACACAGGTTTCCCAAGCGACACGAGCAAAATACGCGCGACTGTCTTGGGGCCGATCCCGTTGAGACGGCCAAGGAAAGCCGTTGCCTCCTCGACGCTTACGTCCCGGAGGAAGGTGAGATCGAAGTGGCCTTGGGCGTGGTGGATTTGGCTCAGGATCACTTTGATACGCGCGGCCTTGTCGTTAGCAAGGCCTGCGGAGCCGATCGCCTCAGCCAGCGCACTCTCCGGGGCTCGGTGTACCTGTTCCCACGTAGGCAATATCTGACGGAGCATCCGGAAGGCCCCGCGACTGTTCATGTCGCCTGTCTTTTGGGAAAGGATGGTAAGGATCAGGTCGTCGAGTGGATTGCTTGAAGCCCTGCGTGGCGTCTTGGAGCCGTAATGGCGTTCCAGAGCCGCGTGAATCTTGGCTATCCGATTCATTGAGGCCACCCCGTGGTCTTCATGGCTCACGATTGCGGATTGTGGATCGAAGGCGCAAGATTTGCTCCTATTCTCCATTCCGAAATCTGTCATCTACAATCTATACGGAGGGAGGCAACGGCAGGCTACCGGACCTCTGACTGGAAGTCAACAGCAATTGCTCACCAGAAAAATTCCCTTGCCATGACTGATTCTGGCCCTATATGATTAGTCTACAGGTGAATCGAGGAATCACTCACGTTGTCCTGGTGTACGAGTAGGCGACACAGGGCGGACCAGCGGTTCCTCTGAAAGGAGGCAGGTTGATGAGGATCACCGCAGAGATGAAGATCGACAATGTGGTGCGACAGTACCCGGAGACTGTCCAGGTGTTTAACCGTTACGGCGTTGCCTGCATGGGGTGCTCTGCGGCTGAATACGACAATATCGCCACCAGTGCCCAGGTCCACGGCGTCAATCTGGATCAACTTCTGCGCGAGTTGAACGAGACCGTGATCATCCGAAACTAAACCTAAAACGTCGCGTGTTCACCACACTCAAACGAGACATCCGAGCAGCCCTTGACCGAGATCCGGCGGCACGCACCGCGCTGGAGGTCCTCGTATGCTATCCCGGCCTGCACGCCCTCTACTTTCATCGTCTCGCGCATTGGTTCTGGAACGGCAATCTGAAGACCCTCGGCCGCTTCATCGCGCATGTGGGCCGATTCCTGACCGGGATTGAAATCCATCCTGGCGCGAGTCTCGGGCTGGGTCTCTTCATCGACCATGGCATCGGGGTCGTCATCGGCGAGACCTGTCAGATCGGTGAGAATGTGACCATCTATCAGGGCGTGACGCTGGGCGGCACCAGCCTGGAGAAAAAGAAGCGCCATCCGACGATCGGCAACGGCGTCGTGATCGGTGCGGGCGCCACAATCCTTGGGCCCATCAAGGTGGGAGACAACAGTCGTATCGGTTCAGGATCCGTGGTAGTGAAGGAGATTCCTCCGAACTCGCTCGTGGTGGGCGTGCCTGGCCAGGTCATCTATCGCGATGGCAAACGGGTCCCTCAGACAATCGATTTGGAGATGACTGATATGCCGGACCCTGCTGAAAAGGTGATCCGGTGCGTCCTGGAACGTCTACAGGAGTTGGAAAAGGAAGTCGAGATCCTCAAAAAGGAGTTGCCGTCTTCCCCTGCTGCCTATGCGCCTCCCTCAAGATACTATTCCCCGCGAAACGACTAGCCCGCTCCTTCCGACATAATCTTACGTTTATCCTGCCGTCGCGGCGGTGTGATTGTTGGCGACGACGTGGCAGTGACGATCGATTACGAACTCCGGGTCGCAGTAGACCAGCATCAGCACAGGCTGCTGTACTTCTTCCATGGTCAATCAATCATCGTTGTAGCGATTGGCATTCTGAAGAACGAGGGGCGAGTTCCACCGTCGGCGATTGCCCGGGCACGCAAGGCTCATGCGGATTGGTTGGAACGCTTTGGAGGTGAGACATGACGGGTAAGAAGGCAGGTGGGCGTGGCACGACCCTGAAGCAGTATCTGCGCGGCGAAATGAAGGACCCAGAGTTCCGGATCTGCATCCTTACCACGTTGATATCATGCGTATGCCCTGCTTGATGACGCTCGTGAAATCTGCTTGCGGAGTGAGAGTCGCTTTGATAGCCTCGCCCTAGCATATATCCACGGGTTACGGGGCTGCTCGCTGTACCGTGTGGGCTGGAGCTGGAAGGAGGTACGCGATGGCGGTAAAAAAGATTCTGATGCTCGTGGGAGATTTTGTTGAGGACTACGAGGCGATGGTCCCCTTTCAGATGTTGACCATGGTCGGGCATACGGTGCATACGGTCTGTCCCGGCAAGAAGGCCGGCGACACTGTGCGGACAGCCGTTCACGACTTCGAGGGAGACCAGACATACAGCGAGAAGCGGGGTCACAACTTTGCCCTCAACGCCACCTTCGCCAAGATCAGACCCAAGAATTACGACGCCCTGGTCATTCCGGGAGGACGCTCTCCGGAGTACCTTCGCCTGGACGAGAAGGTGCTTGATCTTGTGCGCCACTTTGCGAAGGAAAACAAACCGATTGCCTCCATTTGTCATGGACAGCAACTCTTGACGGCGGCCGGCGTTGTAGAGGGCAGGCGCTGTACCTCCTATCCGGCCGTGAAGCCCGAATTGATCCGGGCCGGCGCCAAGTGGGAAGAGGTGAATGCCACCTTCTCCAATGCGTATGTGGATGGCAACTTGGTCACTGCCGCAGCCTGGCCCGGCCATCCCGAATGGATGCGCAAGTTCCTGGACGTGTTAGGCTCCAAGATCGAGCCCTGAATGTCATCTTGGTGACAGAGGGATATCTCCTTTGGCAAGGCTAGGGGTTGCTGGGCTGTTCCTTGCGGCGGTCGTGATCATAGGGATCGCAGGGTATCACTTCCTTGAGGGGTACACATGGCTTGAAGCCTTCTATATGACGATTATCACCATCTCAACGGTGGGGTTTCGCGAGGTAAGACCTTTAAGTCCGGCCGGCATGATCTTCACGATCGGGCTCCTGTTCGCCGGCCTGGGAGTAGTTCTCTACACAGCAGGAACTGTTACCGCAAAAATCGTGGAGGGGGAATTCCAGCAGTTCTTCGGGAGGAAGAGGATGGAGAAGAGAATCGCCGCTTTGGCAAAGCACTATCTTGTATGCGGCTATGGTCGCATCGGGGAGGTGGTCTGCCGCGAGTTGGCGTCAAAGCCTGTTCCATTCGTGGTCATTGAGCGGAAGGAAGAGCGGGTCCGTAAGGTGGAGGAGGCGGGCCACCTGCTACTCAAGGGGGATGCCACCGATGAGAAGGCCCTCCTGGCTGCCGGGGTGATGAAGGCCAAAGGTCTCTTTGCCACCCTGCCGGTTGATGCGGATAATGTCTTTGTGATCCTCACGGCCAAGGATCTCAACCCCTCCATCTTTGTGGTGGCCAGGGCCGAGACAGAGCGGAGCGAAAGGACGCTCGCCCACGCGGGGGCTGACAAGGTGATCTCGCCCTACGCAATGGGGGGACACCGCATGGCCCAGGCGGCCCTCCGTCCTGCCGTAGTGGATATCATCGAGTTGGCCACGCACTATCAAAGCCTGGAGTTGCAGCTTGAGGAAATTGTGGTGCCGGCGGGGTCTCCCTGTGAGGGAGTCACGCTGCGCGACTCCGGGCTGTGCCAGGAGCCGGGTGCGATTGTGGTGGCGATCAAGCGGGCGTCTGGTGGCATGATTTTTAACCCCTCCACAGATGAAAAGATTGAGGCCGGGGATCACCTTGTCGCCTTGGGAGAGGCTATTCGCCTACGGGGGTTAGAGCGGCGGGTGGAACCGAGCGCGCCACGATGATGATGCGGTGGGAGGAAATGGGCCATGACTCCTGGTTCTGGGGATGGGGCATCCTCTGGATGGTCATGCTGACGGCCTTCTGGCTGCTCATCCTGTTGGCGCTGGTGCTCACGGTTCGCTGGCTCTGGCAGGCCGGTTCCGGGATCCGCTCCGTCCAGCGTCCGGAGGAGTCGGCTATAGAGATCCTCAAGAAGCGGTATGCCCGAGGCGAGATCGGGAAGGAAGAGTTCGAGGCCAAGAAGCGCGATTTGCTGTGAAAGGATAGACAGGATGCAGTCAAGGTTGCAAGATCGCTCGAGACCTCCCGAGCCTCTCGCTCGATTGTTCGACAGCAAGGTGTTGGGTTATGCCGCCGCGTTATTTGTTGTAGTGCCTTTCCTTGTGTTGTATATCGACGGGTCGGTAGCGACCTTCATCCCGTCGGTGCAGAGTGAATGGGGGTGGAAGGTAGCGAGTGCAATTACGATTATGGGATCCGGCCTGACGGACGCCGCTATTGCCGGCGCCCTCTTGGTTGTCGGCCTGAAGGCCGGAAGGCCTCGAGAGGCTGTCGTGGGTAGACTCGGATTGCTTGCGGTGATCGTCGGGAGTCTTTCTGCCCAGATCTTAAAAAACCTGTTTTGTCGGTCCCGTCCTCTGGCTGAAAAGTCGGGCCAGTTTTTCGTAGATTTTCCTTGTCTGGGGAAGGGCTCCGGCTTCATTTCTTTCCCTTCCGGCCATTCGGTAACCGCCTTTGCCCTGGCATTTGTCCTCTCCCGCGCCTATCCCAGGTATGCGTTCCTCTTCTATGGACTGGCCGGCCTGGTCGCCCTCTCCAGGGTCTATCTCGCCAGGCATTTTCCTTCTGATGTTGTGGCCGGGGCCGCTATCGGGCTTCTGGCAGGTTGGATCACCTGTCGGTTTTCGGTTTTTTCCCCTGTGCATGGGCGTACCTGAGAAGGCGGCACCTGCCGTCACCAGCGCCCCCCGATGGGTTCGAGAGGTCGCGGTGACGACCCTCCTGCTTGGTGTGGGATTTCTCCTCTTCTTTTATCGCCTGGATTCGCTCTCCCTGTTTGACGCTGATGAGCCGGCCTACGCCGAGGCGGCGCGAGAGATGCTGATCTCGGGAGACTGGATCACACCCCACTTTAATTTCCAGCCCCGCTTCGATAAACCGATCTTGATCTACTGGCTGATCGCGCTGGCTTACAAAGGCTTCGGGATCGGCGAGTATGCGGCCCGCTTCTGGTCTGCTGTCTTCGCGACCGGCCTGACGCTGTCGATCTACCTGTTCGGACGGCAACGGCTTGGCCGCCGGGGCGCATGTATTGCCGCTCTGGCCTTTGCCGCGAACATCGGGACCGTCGCCCTGGCGCGGGCGGCGGTCACCGATATGACGCTCGTCTTTTGCATGACCTGGACACTCTTCTGTTTTTTCGATGTCTATCTGGCCACAGACAAGACGCACGAGGGTTTCCTCTTTGTTGGATATCTGGCTATGGCGCTCGCCGTTCTCGCGAAGGGCCCGATAGGTCTGCTGCTCCCTGGGTTAGTCGTCGGCCTGTTTCTGATTATTCGCAGAAGGGCGCGAGCGACCCTTTCCAGGCTTCGGTTGCTCAGCGGTCTTGTTCTGGTCACCGTGATCGCCCTGCCCTGGTACGTCTTGGTCCTGCGCGAGAATGGATGGGCGTTTGCTCAAGGATTCTTTGTGCAGCACCACCTGAACCGCTACCTGGGCGTGGTGTCGGGCCATGTCGGGGGCCTCCTGTATTTCTTCCCGGTGGTCATCCTCGGCTTTTTCCCGTGGAGCGGGATACTGCCCAATGCCTTTGGCCAGCTCTGGACTATCCGAAGCCGATTGCGTACTGAACTGACCGGACGGCAGGAGCTGTTGCTCTTTTCATGGGTCTGGTGTGGCGTTGTCGTGCTTTTTTTCTCGTTCTCACGCACGAAACTCCCCTCGTATATTTTCCCCGCTTTTCCTGCGCTCGCCCTGCTGGCAGGGGCTGCGGGAGAAGCCGTCCTCGATGAGCGACAGCAGGGGGGGAGGTGGACGAAGGCATGCGACTGGCTCGTGGGTGGGATGGCCTGTTCGCTTGCCGTGATCCTCTTCTTCATGCCATCGCTTGCCGATCGCATCCGTCTCCGCGAGGCGCCGGACATTCCCCCATTTGACTTGGGGCTTGCGCCGTACGTGTTGGCCGTCCTCCTCTTGGCTGGACTTGCCCTTGCGGTCGCAGCCAGGCGAAGCGGACAGGGGAATGTGGCAGTGGCCTCGATGGCCGTCACGATGGTCCTGAGCATTGCGACGGCCGTCCATCGGGTTGCCCCGGTCGTCCATGCGAGTCTCCAGAAGTCCCTCCACGACTTCGCCCTTGTTGCCAGGCAAGAGCTTCGCCCCGGTGATCTCTTGGTGGCTTATGACCTGAACGCGCCCAGCCTTGTGTTTTACTCGGAACGACAAGTCGCGCTGATCAGAAGGGGCGAGGAAGCAGGGTTTCAGCGTCTTGCCGCCTCGTATGGGCGGCTTCTCATTGTCGCCAAGACCGCCGCAGAGACTCGCTTGCGACAGGTCCCGGACATTTTCCCCTTGGACAGGCGAGGGGGGTATGTCCTATACTCTAATCGTGACGGTTCGTGAGATAGGTCTGATTGGCGTAGAGGCGCGCGTGTGATTGCCGAGACGATTCTTTCCCCTGTGGCTCTTGAACTCGCCCTGGTCGAAGAGCGGTTGCTCCAAGACATCAGCGGCGATGTGGAGTTGATCTCCGAGATCATCCGGTATGTGCTCAAGAGCGGCGGCAAACGGGTCCGGCCTGCGTTGCTGTTGCTCTCGGCAAAGCTCTGCGGCTATGATGGCGGCTCGCGCAACATCGATCTTGCGGTGGTGGCCGAGTACATGCACGCTGCCACGCTTATCCATGATGATATCATTGATCGCGCCGACAAGCGCCGCGGACTCCCGTCGGCGAACAGCACCTGGGGTTCTCAGATCTCCGTGCTGGCGGGTGATTTCCTGTATGCCAGATCGCTTCAGATGCTGGTGATAGATGGCGACCTGGCTGTCATGCGGGCGTTTGCCGACGCGACGGTTCGGATGATTGAGGGCCAGGTACGCGAGGTCCAGATGGCCGGGAACCTCGACCTCACCTATCATGAGTATCTGGACATCATCACGTCAAAGACCGCTGCCCTGATCTCGGTTGCCTGCAGGACCGGCGCTCTGATCGCCGGCAGGCACGCGGATGAGGTGGCTGCGTTGACCGAGTTCGGCCTGAATGTGGGGATCGGGTTCCAGTTGGTCGATGACGCGCTGGACTTTGTCGCCGAGGAGGACCGACTGGGCAAGCCTGTGGGAAACGATTTCAAGGAAGGGAAGGTGACCTTTCCGGTGCTCCATGTGATGCGGGCAGGCTCGGAGGCCGATCAGGGCAGGATCAGAGAGTTGGCCGCGCAGGAGGCCATCGGAGAGTCTGATCTGGCAGAGGTGAAGGCGATAGTGGAACGGTACAGCGCCGTGTCGGCCACGATGGACCTCGTTCGTACCTACCTGAAGAAAGCCAAGACATCCCTCAGCAGCTTTCCGGATTCGGCTGCCAAGCGCTCGCTTGCCCTGATGGTCGACTTTGTCGGAGATCGAGACTGGTGATTTGGGATATAGTTGGCCTCCGGGCGCTCTTACCATGTTGCTTCGCTTTTGAACTGCTGAAAAAAGGCTGAAGGTCAATAGACTGAAGGTCCAAGTATCCTAAAAGCCTTCAGCCTAAACACCTATTTTGGTATGGCGATCAACCTGAAACAGATCCGCAACTTCTCCATCATTGCCCACATCGATCATGGAAAGTCAACCCTGGCCGATCGGATTCTGGAGGCCACCGGGGCGCTGCAGCCTCGTGAGATGGAGGCCCAAGTCCTGGACCATATGGATCTCGAGCGGGAACGGGGTATTACCATCAAGGCGAAGGCCGTTCGTCTCCACTACAAGCCGCCGGGCGGGCAAGAGTATATTCTGAACCTGATCGACACTCCCGGCCATGTGGACTTTAGCTACGAGGTCTCGCGGAGCCTCTGCGCGTGCGAGGGCGCGCTGCTCGTGATCGATGCCGTCCAGGGAGTAGAGGCACAGACGCTCGCCAATGTTCACCTCGCCATGGAGCATGACCTGGCCATCATCCCGGTCATCAATAAAATTGACCTGCCGAACGCCGATATTGCACGGGTGAAGGCGCAGATAGAGGAGACCCTGGCCATCGATGCCTCGGAGGCGATCCTGTGCAGCGCCAAACAGGGGATCGGCACTGAGGAGGTGATCGAAGCGGTCATCAAGCGAATTCCGCCTCCCGGTGGGTCCGCAGACGCTCCGCTGAAGGCGCTGATCTTCGACTCCTCATTCGACCCGTATCAAGGTGTGATCGTGTATGTCCGGTTGTACGAAGGCGTTGTGCGTCCCAGGATGCGGATATCCCTGATGTCCACCGGCGCTGCGTTCGAGGTATTACAGGTCGGTGTCTTCACCCCTCAGATGCGTCCCGTCGATCTCCTGTCAGCCGGAGAGGTTGGATACATCATTGCCGGGATCAAGGACGTACGTCACACCAGGGTAGGGGACACCATTACGGCCGAAGATAGACCTGCAATCAGGCCCCTGCCTGGCTTCAAAGAGGTCCGGCCCATGGTGTTTGCCGGTCTGTATCCGACCGAGAGCGAGCAGTACCTGGAGTTGAAGGAAGCGCTGGAGAAGCTCCGCCTTAACGATTTTTCCTTTAGCTTTGAGCCGGAGACCTCGCTGGCCCTCGGCTTCGGTTTCCGATGCGGTTTTCTCGGCTTACTCCACATGGAGATCATCCAGGAGCGGTTGGAGCGTGAGTTCGGCTTGACGCTGATTACCACCGCTCCGACCGTAGTCTACCGGGTGGCCAAGAGGGACGGATCCGTGGTTGAGATAGATAATCCCAGCGATCTTCCTCTCCAGCAGCAGATCGAACGGGTTGAGGAGCCATACATCAAGGCCTCTATCATGGCGCCGGGTGAGTATGTCGGCCAAATCTTTGGGCTCTGCCAGGAGAAGCGTGGGATTCAGTGCGGTGTCGAGTATATGGAGGGTGGTCGAGTTCTCATTACCTACGACCTGCCGCTCAACGAGATCGTCATGGATTTTTACGATCGGCTGAAGTCGGCAACACGTGGCTACGCCTCCCTGGACTACGAATTCCTCGATTATCGGGAGGGTCACCTGGCAAAGCTGGATATCCTGGTGAACGATGAGCCGGTTGACGCACTCTCCTGCATCGTCCCGAGGGAGCAGGCATATCTGAGGGGCCGAATGCTGGTGGAGCGGATGCGAGAGCTGATCCCCAGGCAGCTCTTCGAGGTAGTCATTCAGGCTGCGCTAGGCGGCAAGGTCATCGCGCGGGACAGCGTGCGCCCTCTGCGCAAAAACGTGACGGCCAAATGCTATGGCGGAGACATCACCCGTAAGCGAAAGCTGCTTGAGCGTCAGAAGGAGGGGAAGCGCAGGATGAAGCAGGTAGGCAGGGTCGAGATCCCACAGGAGGCCTTCATGGCGGTGCTGAAGGTGAAAAGCCCATGAAGCGGGAGATGATGGACGAGACGATAAAGGAGGACCAGGACCGGACCTCGAAGTCAGGCGCGAAGTCGGAGAAGTCGGTTGTTCGCCAGTATGCCGAGGCCATCATCATTGCCGTTCTCCTGGCGCTGGTGATCAGGACCTTTGTCGTTCAGGCCTTCAAAATTCCCTCCGGATCGATGCTCCAGACGCTGCAGGTCGGCGATCATATCCTGGTCAATAAGTTCCAGTTCTGGTTTACCGAGCCGCAGCGCGGTGACATTATCGTGTTCAAGTATCCCCAGGATGAGGGGAGGGACTTTATTAAGCGAGTAGTCGCCCTGCCGGGTGAGAAGCTGGAGGTTCGAGATAAACAGGTCTACATTAATGATAAACCTGTTACTGAGCCGTACGCGGTCCATTCGGATCCTGTCCTCCTCGATAATCCGGGTTCGCTCCGAGACAATTTTGGCCCGGTCGTGGTCGGGCCTGGTCAACTCTTCATGATGGGCGACAACCGGGACTACAGCATGGATAGCAGATTCTGGGGCTTTCTTGACATGAAGAAGATCAGGGGGAAAGCCTTTATTATCTACTGGTCGTGGGATCACGAGCACTTCAGGCCCCGCTGGGAGCGAATCGGGATGTTGGTGCGATGAGGAGTGGGTTTGGATTGTACATCCATATCCCCTATTGCCTGTCACGCTGTCATTATTGCGATTTCAATACCTATCGCATCGATGCGGCTGCCGTAGAGCAGTATCTGGAGGGGCTGGCGCAAGAGATTACACTTCGCGCCTCCGCTATGGCGATCCGGGACCGGCAGATCTGCTCCGTCTTCTTCGGCGGCGGGACGCCCTCAATACTTCACGCATCGCAGCTCATCGGCATTCTCGATCACTGTCGGGCCGCCTTCACCCTCGAGGACGGCGCAGAGGTCAGCCTCGAGGTCAATCCGGGGACGGTGGACCTTTCGAAACTTCGTACACTGTGGGAGGGCGGGGTGACCCGTCTGAGTGTAGGGGTCCAAGCTGTTCAGGACCGACTGCTCCATCGGATCGGTCGCGCCCATACAATCTCCGAGGCTGAACGGGCCTTTTGGTTGATGCGTGAGACCGGTTTCAGCAACATCAATCTGGACCTGATGTTCGGCCTGCCCGGTCAGAGCACGGGTGACTGGTCGGAGACCCTTGACTGGGCCATCAGCGTAGGCCCTGAACACGTCTCTGCATACGGGCTGATCCTCGAAGAAGGGACGCCTCTCCACCAGGCGCATCGTCAAGGGGAGATCGGGCTACCCGACGAAGAGACGGAGGCGGTGATGTACCGGATGGCCGTGGACAGGTTGCGTGCCGCCGACTTCGAGCATTACGAGATCTCAAACTTTGCGCGCCCAGGCTTCCGTTGTCGCCATAATCTGGTCTACTGGCAACACCAGGAGTACCTCGGTATTGGGGCGGGAGCGTACTCATATCTTGCCGGGCGTCGGTTTTTTAACGAGTTGCTGCCTGCCAGCTACATGGGCGCGATCGCCGAGCGTGGGACAGCCGTGGCCGGCGGCGAACAGCTTTCCGCTGAGATGCTGCGATCCGAGCGTCTGATGCTGGGACTTCGACTCCGGGCCGGACTGGACGTAGAGACATTCAAGGACGTACTTGGCGTGGAAGATCTCTCTGCATCTGATCGGGTTGTCCGTCTCTTGGATGATGGGTTTCTCCGCCTGCAGGGGGGGCGGGTGCAGATCACAGAACGGGGACTCCTCGTGGCCAATGAGCTGATTGTCCAGCTCCTCTGATTCCAGAGCGTATTCTCCAGCGTGCGACCAACGGCAAATCCGCTTGACAATAGTAGCCATTTTTCTTACGATTTTTTTGGTACCTTGGTATTCTTGTCAGCGGAGTGCCAAGCGTTGAAAGAATGGTAAGGGAAGGGGATTGAGGAACTGATGCGGGCGTATGAACTTACCCCAAGGGAGCGTGAGATCCTGAGGGTCATTATCCATGACTATATCACCTCCGGCGAGCCTGTAGGATCCCGGAGTATCGCCAGACGCCATCTGGACCACCTCAGCCCTGCCACCATCCGCAATGTGATGGCCGATCTGGAGGAAGTGGGCTATCTCTCTCAACCGCACGCTTCGGCCGGCAGGATCCCTACCGATTCCGGATACCGCTTCTATGTTGATAGCCTTATGCAGCGCCCGAAGTTGTCGAAGGTCGAGGAGAGCCGAATCGAGCAAGGGATCCGTCCGAGCCGAGGTGAGGCTGAGGAATTGGTGCAGGGGGTCAGCCGAATCCTCTCCGATCTATCACGATACGCTTCCGTGGTCCTTGCGCCAAAGTTTGCTCAAAACACCTGGCGACGCATTAACTTTGTTCACCTCAACCGGGAGCGGATCCTGGTGGTCCTTATGGCTGATTCCGGGCTCGTACAGCAGAAGGTCATCGCTATCGATGAGCTGATCGAGCAGCCGGAGCTGGATCGGATCTCTAACTATCTGAACAGTGTGTTGGGCGGGGTGACCCTTCATGAGGTGAGGAAGAGAATCATTGCCCGGATGGCCGAGGAACGCGATGAATTTAACCGTCTAATGCAGCGCGCTCTGGAACTCAGCAACAAGACGCTGGAGGGTGAAGAAGAGCACATCTATATTGGAGGGGCGGCCAACATCGCTCATCAGCCGGAGTTCGCCGACGTTAAAAAGATGAAGAATATCTTCGCGGCCTTTGAGGAAAAATCAAAGCTGGTGATGATTCTTGATCAATGCCTGACCCAGGAGGGATTAAGGATTATCATCGGCCGCGAAAGCGAAATACGAGAGCTGCGCGAGCTCAGCCTGATTGCCTCGCCGTACAAAAGCGGGGATCATGTTGTTGGCGTGCTCGGAATTGTGGGACCGAAACGGATCGCCTACGACCGGATGGTAGCCCTCGTCGATTGCACTGCCAGGCTCGTCAGCAAGCTCCTCACAGAGGCCGATGTGTAGTCTGTTATCAAGAGCGATGGTGGGCTGTGGAGCCAGACGGATTGATCTGATGGGTCTGCGGATGAATGAATGGGAACCGATCGAATAATGGATCAAGAAAGCGAAGAAGCTAAAACATTGACAAGCGACAACGCCCAGGAGGGTTCTGTTGCCCCTGCGACCGAGTTAGAGTCGACGATCAGCACGCTACAGGCCGGCCTCAAGGAAAAGACTGCTGAGATAGAGTCGCTCAACGACCGCCTCCTTCGCTTGCAAGCGGAGTTTGAGAACTACAAGAAGCGAGCGGCCCGCGAGCGGGGCGAGTTCGTAAGGTTTGCGAATGAAGGGCTACTCTTGGAATTGCTGCCTGTCGTAGACAGTCTGGAGCATGCTGTCGTCACGACCAGGTCGGGAATAGACGCTCAAGGTGTCGCCGAGGGTCTTGATGTCATTCGTCGGCTTTTTCAGGCAACATTGGAGAAGGCAGGGGTGAAGTCCATCGAGGCGTTGGGGCATGAGTTCGATCCGAACTTCCATCAGGCTGTGGCTCAGGTGGAGTCGACTGATGGCCGAGACAACATTGCGATCGAGGAGGTCCGGAAAGGGTACCTTCTGGAAGGACGTTTGCTGCGGCCGGCGATGGTGAAGGTCTCCAAGACGAGAGTTTCGAGTTCTGAGTTTCGAGTGTCGAGTGCCGATGAGGATGAACCCGAAACCCGGAACGTGTAAGCCATGAGCAAGCGCGATTACTATGAGGTGCTGGGGGTGGATCGGGAAGCCGCTCCCGAAGAGATCAAGCGAGCCTACCGTCGGTTGGCCCATAAGTATCACCCGGACAAGAATGCCGGCGATAAGGCGTCGGAAGAGCAGTTCAAGGAGGCTACGGAGGCCTATGAGATCCTGAATAATCCCGAGAAGCGGGCAACCTATGACCGGTTCGGGGTTGCCGGCGAAGGAGCTGGATTCGGGGGATTCGGCGATGCCGGGTTTGGGTCCGTTTTTGAGAATCTCTTTGAGGGATTTTTCGGAGGGTCTACCCGGCGGGCTACCTCCCGGGGCGCCGATCTGCGCTACAACCTTGAGATCAGCCTTGAGGAAGCGATCCTCGGAGTAGAAAAAGAGATCACTATCCCCCGGCTGGAGCCCTGTGGCGCCTGCAAGGGAAGCGGCGCAAAACCCGGGACATCCCCAACCGCCTGTCGTTCCTGCCGCGGAAGCGGCCAGGTTCGGTACTCGCAAGGCTTTCTCACGATCAGCCAGACCTGCTCGGCCTGCCGAGGCGAGGGGCGTGTCATCGAGCATCGATGCCGCGACTGTCGAGGCACGGGGCGATCCAGGTCCGATCGGTCCCTCACGGTGAAGATTCCTGCCGGCGTGGAAACGGGGATGCGCTTGAAGCTTCAAGGCGAGGGCGAGGCCGGTCCCCATTGGGGGGATCGGGGCGATCTGTATGTCGTCATCACCGTAAAGGAGCACCCACTCTTCTCACGACAGGGCGACGACCTCTACTGTGAGGTCCCCGTCAGCTTTGTCCAGGCAGCCTTGGGGGCCGAGTTGGAGATCCCGAGCTTTTTCGGGATGGCGAAGCTCAAGATTCCCTCTGGGACTCAATCCGGCGCTGAGTTCCGCATCCGGGGGAAGGGCGTGTCAAGCGTACGCGGCCATGGCCTAGGAGACCTCGTAGTCAGGATTGTCGTTGAGGTACCCAGGCGGCTGACCACGCAGCAGCGTGAGTTACTCGAAGCCTACGCCGCCCTGGAGAATGGAGACGGGAGCCCTCTCGTCAAAGGCTTCTTTGAGAAGGTCAAGAGTCTTTTTGGCTGATCTGTCCTGCCACAGGCGTAGAGGCTGAAGGTAGATAGAAGGTTTTGAGGACTCTTCAGCCTTCAGCCTAAATACCTGCTTTTAGCACTGACCGTTGATCGCTATTCTCCGAGGACGCTAACCCATGGCAGGCAGATCGCTATATCTTATCGACGGAAGTTCCTACCTGTTTCGGGCCTACCATGCGCTTCCACCCCTCAGTAACAGCGAGGGGATTCCGACCGGAGCCGTATACGGTTTCATCAACATGCTCCTGAAGATTATTCGGGATGAGCGTCCGGAGGCCCTGGTCGTGGTCTTTGATACTGCAGGACCGACCGAACGGCATGAGCGATACGCCGACTATAAGGCGAATCGCGCGCAGATGCCGGACGATCTGAGTCGTCAAATTCCTTATATCCATCGGGTGGTGGAGGCGATGCGAATCCCGCTTCTGATGCAACAGGGACAAGAGGCGGATGATCTGATCGGCTCGCTGGCAAGGCAGGCCGAGGCGCAGGACTTTCACGTGACCATTGTCACGGGCGATAAGGACATGCTCCAACTCATTGGACCCGAGATCCGGGTCTATGATTCGATGAAGGAGAAGGTCTACGGCGAATCGGAGGTCCTGGAGCGCTTCGGCGTGCCCCCTGGTCAGGTGGTGGAGGTGATGGGGTTGATGGGCGATCCGATCGACAACATCCCTGGCGTGCGCGGGATCGGGGAGAAGACCGCCAGGAGCCTTATCCAGCAATTCGGGAGCATCGAAGGGATGATCACTCGCCTGCATGAGATCAAGTCCGCGAAGGTTCGGGAGATTCTGAGAAGCCAGGTCGAGCAAGCTCGTCTCAGTCGGGATCTGGCCCGTCTCAGGACGGATCTCCAGGTGAGTGTGGATCTGGGACAGGTTGCGCTACGTGAGCCTGATAACGTCGCTCTCCAGGCCCTCTTTCGGGAGTTAGGTTTCACGGGACTCCAGCGGGCATTTACCCCCGTGACCTCGCGCAGCTCGCTCCGCATGGTCGTTATTGATCGCGAGGAGGAGATCGGAGAGACCGTCAAGGAACTCCTGGATTCCGATAGCGTGGCTATCGCTGTTGCGCGTAATGGTAGCGACTCAGGTGACGGCGAGCTCTATGGCCTTGCCTTCTGTAAAGAGCCTGATGTCGCCCTCTGTTGCTTTCCCAGTGCGATGACCGGCTCTTATTTTGAGCGCCTGCATCCTGTCTTGGCCGGCGAGAAACCCGCGAAGATCGGCCACGACCTCAAGCGGATCATAGCCACCTTCAGGAAGAAGGACGTCGTCCTGGGCGGGCTCTCCTTTGACACCATGGTGGCTTCCTATCTCCTGAACCCTAACCGATCGGATCACTCCCTTGCGGCTTTGGTGCTGGAGCAGTTGGGTATGAAGTACGAGGAGGAGCCGGGGACCAAGGATAGAGGAGACGGACGGGAGGAGGCAATGAGGCGGGCAGCCGAAGAGGCTCACCTTGCGTGGCAACTCAAAAATGTGTTGCTTCCGAGGCTTGAGCAGTCAGGGCTGCTGTCGCTGTTTAAAACGATCGAGATGCCGCTGATCGAGGTCTTGGCCTCGATGGAGGAAGTCGGGTTCAGAGTTGATATCGACCAGCTCGGTGAGCTGGGTAAAGAGTTGGAGAGCCAGCTCGGCAGGCTGGAGTCACGGATCTTCGCTCTGGCGGGCGAGCACTTTAACATTAATTCGCCGAAGCAGTTGGCGGATGTATTATTTCAGCGACTGAAGCTCACGCCGCTGAAGCGGACCAAGACCGGCTATTCCACCAATGTGGAGGTACTTCAGCGGTTGGCCATGACCCACGAGCTCCCTGCGGAGGTCCTCAATTATCGGAGCCTTACGAAACTGAAATCCACCTATGTTGATGTGCTGCTCAGGCTTGCTGATCGTACGAGTGGCCGTATCCATACATCATTCAATCAGACGGTGACCGCCACAGGACGCCTGAGTTCCAGTGAGCCGAATCTCCAGAATATCCCAATTCGCACCGAGATCGGGCGGCGGATCCGACAGGCGTTCGTTGCCTCGGAGGGTCATTGGCTCCTGTCAGCCGACTATTCCCAGATCGAGCTACGGATCCTGGCGCACCTTTCCCAGGATCAGGCGCTCATCGCGGCCTTCACGGCAGGGGCTGATGTGCATCGCAGTACTGCAGCCGAAATCTTCACGGTGCAGCCGGAGGCGGTGACGGCGGAGATGCGACGACGGGCAAAGGTGATCAACTTCGGCATCATCTACGGGATGAGTCCCTTTGGCCTGGCCTCGGAGCTCGATACGTCACAGGAGGAAGCCGCCCTGTACATCGACCGCTATTTTCAGATCTATCACGGGGTCAAGGCCTTTATTGACCGAACGATCCGCGAGGCCAGGGAACTCGGCTTCGTGACGACGCTCTGGGGACGTCGCCGGGCGATCCCGGAGCTCAAGAGCTCCGACCAGGCGGTTCGGCAACTCGGGGAGCGGTTGGCAGTGAACTCGCCGATTCAAGGATCGGCCGCAGATCTGATCAAGGTCGCGATGATCGCCATCTTCCGACGCCTGAGGTCGGAAAGGTTGGGAACCAGAATGATTCTTCAGATCCACGATGAGTTGCTATTTGAGGTGCCCGAAGCGGAGTTGGACGTCGCCAAGCGAGCGGCCACCGAAGAGATGGAGCGAGCGGCCACGCTCCGCGTTCTCCTGCAGGTAGACCTCGGGGTTGGAACGAGTTGGGCTGAGGCCCATGCTTAATGAGCAGGATGCCGAACGAATGATGGTTCTGGGCCTGACGGGGGGCATCTGTTCTGGTAAGAGTACGGTTGCTGAGATGTTTCAGCGCTTAGGCGCTACGGTCATCGACGCGGATCAGGTTGCGCATGAGTTAGTGGAGCCGGACCAACCTCTTTTCGAGGCGGTCGCCTCAGCGTTCGGTCGCGAGATTGTCGGAGCAGATGGTCGGATTGATCGCCGGAGGCTGGGTACCATGGTGTTTGCCGATCACGAGGCTCGCAGACGATTGGAAGCGATCCTTCACCCGGCCATCATTGAGGAGTGTGAACGGCGTATCCGGCAAGCTGAAGTCTCTGGGACATCTATCTGTCTTGTCAACGCTGCGCTGCTGATTGAGAGCGGTTGGCACGCTCGCTGTGACGCGGTGATCCTGGTTGAGGCGAGCGAAGCGATTCAACTCGATCGCCTGGTCAGGTCCAGGGGCCTCAGCCGAGGTGAAGCGCTGCTGCGCATCCGATCGCAGATGCCGCAGCACGAGAAGCGTTGCCATGTTCACTACGTTATCGAGAATGACGGACCGCTTAAAGAGGCAGAGCGCCAGGTGAAAGCGGTATGGAAACAGGTGTGCGCTCAGACTGTGTTGTAGGCGCTCGCCTGCGACTTCGGCAGCCTGTGATGAGCGGCATCGAATTTGGCGCAGTCATACCGAGTGGGAACTGGACCTCGAAAAAAGGCTTGACAAAGTGCATAGGCTCCACTAGGTTTAGCTTGACCATCTCGCTGAGGGTATGACTTCTTCAGAGTGTCGTTTGTCGGTCGGCCCTGAATTACGATAACGAGGTATGAGGGGGACCGACGCTGCCCAAGATCTAACTCATCTTGCTTTCCGATTCAGACCGTTGTTTCCCATGTGTCAGGCAGGGGCCTTATTCCTGGTGACCGGCTTCTAATATTTACGTGCATCACATTGCAGACTGGTCACAGGGAGAGGTGAGTATTGGGTGAAGGTCGCGAAGTAGATTCATCGTCAACAGTCTTACTTAAGGAAGAGGAGTTCGCGTAGATGGCCCCATCAGTGTCTGAATCGACCAGACGGTCCAGTGTGTCAGAAGTGAAGGAGATTGCGGCGGCGCTTCCAAGGGGTGGTTCGATGAATATCGTAGAGTTGAAAGAGAAGACCATCTCTGAGCTGAGCTCCATTGCCAGGACCCTGAACGTGGTGGGTGCCAGTGGCCTCCGCAAGCAAGAGCTCATCTTTAAGATCCTTGAGGCACAAACCGAGAAGAGCGGACTGATCTTCGCGGAGGGCGTCCTTGAGGTTCTGCCTGATGGGTTCGGATTTCTTCGAGCGCCGGACTATAATTACCTGCCTGGGCCGGATGATATTTATGTCTCGCCGTCGCAGATTCGGCGCTTTGACCTGAGGACCGGCGACACCGTTTCGGGACAGGTGAGACCCCCCAAGGAAGGAGAGCGCTACTTCGCTCTCCTGAAGGTCGAGGCGGTCAACTTCGAAAACCCGGAGCTGATCAAGGACAAGATCCTCTTCGATAACCTGACTCCACTCTTCCCGAACCAACGGATCCGGCTGGAGACCACGCAAGACGAGTTGAACATGCGGGTGATGGACCTTCTCACGCCGATCGGTAAAGGACAGCGCGGACTGATCGTTGCCCCGCCGAGGACGGGTAAGACCATTCTCCTGCAAAAGATCGCCAACAGTATTACCAAGAATCACCCTGAGGTGATCCTGATCGTTCTCCTGATCGATGAGCGGCCGGAAGAGGTGACGGACTTCCAGCGCTCTGTAAAGGCAGAGGTGGTCAGCTCGACCTTCGATGAGCCGGCTACGCGTCACGTCCAGGTGGCCGAGATGGTGATCGAGAAGGCCAAACGGTTGGTGGAACACAAGCGGGATGTGGTGATCCTGCTGGATTCTATCACACGATTGGGAAGGGCCTACAACACCATTGTCCCGCCGAGCGGCAAGGTGCTTTCCGGCGGCGTGGACAGCAACGCGTTGCAGCGTCCTAAACGGTTCTTCGGGGCGGCGCGGAATATCGAAGAGGGCGGTTCGCTCACGATCATGGCCACAGCCCTGATCGACACCGGCAGCCGAATGGACGACGTCATCTTCGAGGAGTTCAAAGGGACCGGCAACTGCGAACTTGTCCTGGATCGACGGTTGGTGGATAAGCGGGTCTTCCCGGCCATCGATATCTTCAGATCAGGCACACGGAAAGAGGAACTCCTGCTTACGCAGGAGGAACTCAATCGGATGTGGATTCTCCGCAAGGTCCTCCAGACGATGGGCGTAGTAGAGGCGATGGAACTTCTTCTCGAGAAGTTGAGGGAAGCCAAATCGAACGAGGATTTTATGAGAGCGATGAATTCGTAGGCGATTTCTCCAGGACCGATACAATCGATCAGCCCGTCCTCCGACGGGCTGTATTTTTTATTGAGAGGTCCCAGTCTTAGGGGTATAATAATTCGCGGCTAAGTAACTGAAAAATCCGGAATATCTTGGGAGGGACAACCATGAAGGCAGGCATTCACCCTGATTATCAACTGACTACGATCACATGCGCGTGCGGCGAGGTGATCCATACCCGGTCCACCGTACCCGCTCTCCGGGTAGAGATCTGCTCCAAGTGCCACCCGCTCTTTACCGGTCGACAGAAGCTGATCGACACCGAAGGGCGAGTCGATCGGTTCCGGCGGAAGTATTCCAGGAAGCCGAAGGCGGATAAATCGGCCACAGAGGCCGCCCCCGTGGAACTCCCTGCAGCAGCACCGGTGGAGGAGGCGGCCCCCTGAGCGGGAGGCCGCTCGGTTGGGAAGCTGATGTCGATGCTGCAATTGCTTGAGCGTCTGAACGCTATCGAGCAGCGATCTGCCGAGATCCTGCTGCAGATGAGTGATCCGGCTGTCATCAGTGATCAGCCTCGCTTCCAGCGGCTGGCCAAGGCGTATGCGGAACTGGAGCCGGTGGTGGAGGCATACCATCGGTATCGTAAGCTCCTGCGGAGCGTGGAGGAGGCGAAGACGCTGCTGCATGATGGGGCTGACGACGACGTGCGCGAGTTGGCGGAGGCGGAGCTTGATGAGCTGGCCATCAAGCGGGAGAAGCTTGAGGGGGAACTCACGCTTCTGTTGCTTCCACGTGATCCGGCCGACGAGAAAGACATCATTCTAGAGGTACGGGCCGGAGCCGGCGGCGACGAAGCCGCGCTGTTTGCTGCGGAACTGGTCAGAATGTACAGCCGTTACGCCGAGCTGCATGGCTGGAAGGTGGAGATGCTGTCTTCAAGTCAGACGGGGGTTGGCGGGGTGAAGGAGGCGATCCTGAGCATCGAGGGGCGCGGGGCCTACAGCCGCCTGAAATTCGAGAGCGGAGTCCACCGGGTGCAGCGGGTTCCTGTCACTGAGTCGAGTGGCCGGATTCACACCTCTACCGTCACCGTTGCGGTGCTCCCTGAGGCGGAGGATGTGGAGGTCCAGATTGATCCCAAGGAGCTTCGCATTGATGTCTTTCGCTCAACTGGCCCCGGAGGACAGTCCGTAAACACGACGGATTCGGCCGTACGGATCACCCACCTGCCGACCGGGATGGTGGTGTCCTGCCAGGATGAGAAGTCGCAGCATAAGAACCGCGCCAAGGCGATGAAGGTGTTGCGAGCTCGCCTGCTTGAGGCCGCCACGGCGGAGCAGGCGGCAGAGATTTCGCAAACGCGCCGTCTGCAGGTGGGGACGGGAGACCGGAGCGAACGGATACGCACGTACAATTTTCCGCAGGGTCGGGTCACTGACCACCGGATTGGACTCACGCTCCACAGCCTCCCGAGGATTCTGGAGGGGGAACTGCAGGAACTGATCGACGCGCTTGTGGCCAGCGATCAAGCCGAGCGATTGAAGGCCGTAGTGTGAGGATGGCGTACACGCTTGCAGAAGAAGTGCGAAGCGCGAGGTCCGAGGTGCAAAAGGAGCGTGCCCCGCACGTGTTCACCTATCGCCGTATCGTGAAGCGGCTGGCGGATAGCGGCGTAGAGAGCGCGCTGCTCGACGCGGCGTGCCTTATGGAGGCCGCGTCAGACGTCCCGCGGTGGCAGTTTATCCTGGACCCGGAGCAACCGATTCCCTCGAATAGATCTCGTCTCTTTGAATCGATGCTATCCCGACGCCTTGCCAGGGAGCCGATTGCCTATATCCTCGGGGTAAAGGAGTTCTGGTCTCTTCCTCTTGCGGTGAGCCCAGATGTCCTGATCCCGAGACCGGAAACCGAAACGCTTGTCGAGGCCGCCCTGGAAAAGGTGCAGCGTGCAGCGTGCAGCGTGCAGCATGGACCGGCATCGTCCCCAATCCCCAATCCCCAATCCCCAATCCCTGTTATCGTGGACCTCGGCACCGGTAGCGGCGCGATTGCCTTGGCGCTCGCGGTCGAGATGCCTCACGCGCTCGTGTACGCCATCGATCGTTCGCCGGGCGCCTGCCGAATCGCCCAGCGGAACATAGAAGCGCTGGGGCTGATGAGCAGGGTTCACTGCGTACAGGGTGACCTGCTTGAGCCGCTTCGGACAATCGACGGTGGGGGAGGATGTGACCTGATCGTGTCAAATCCTCCGTACATCCCTTCCGGAGACTGTGGCACCCTGTCTCCGGAGATCGCAGCTTACGAGCCTCTCGATGCCATAGATGGCGGCCCGGACGGTCTACGCTATTACCGGCGAATCATCGAAGAGGCCCCCCACTATCTTCGCGAAGGCGGCTGGCTGGCTTTCGAGGTCGGCGACGGTCAGGCGCCGGCCATAATGGAAATGGTTCGGAAGACAGAAGGCTTCGGGTCGGCCGAGGTGAGGCAGGATGTAGCCGGCCGTGACCGAGTCGTCTGTGCGCCACGGCGGGGGAGGGCGCATGGATAGACTGATTATCAGGGGTGGGGTGCCCCTCAGAGGACAGGTGGAGGCGGCAGGCGCTAAGAACGCAGCCCTGCCCGAGATGGTGGCCTCTTTGCTCACAGGGGAGTCGATCCGGCTTCATCGTGTTCCGCAACTGGGCGACGTAAAAACGATCATCGGCCTGCTTAACCATTTGGGTGTGAGTGTCGAAGGGTATGGCCAAGAGACTCTATCCCTTCGCGCCGATCGTATCGGTCAGTTTGAGGCGCCCTACCAACTGGTCAAGACGATGCGGGCATCGGTACTGGTCCTTGGCCCGTTACTGGCTCGCTTCGGGCGGGCACGGGTCTCTTTGCCTGGAGGGTGCGCGATCGGGCAGAGGCCGATCAATCTGCATCTCGCGGCTCTTGAGAAGATGGGCGCAACGGTCAGTCTTGATGCCGGGTACGTGGAGGCGAAGGCGCCACGCTTGAAGGGCGCCAGGATCACATTCGATGGCCAGACCGTCACCGGCACCGAGAATCTGATGATGGCCGCCACCCTGGCGGATGGGATCACCGTATTGGAAAATGCCGCGTGCGAGCCTGAGGTCACTGACTTGGCCGCCCTGCTGAATCGCATGGGAGCGAGAATCGAGGGTGCCGGAACTCCGACGATCAGCATCGAGGGCGCCCCACATCTGCATGGGGCGGAGCACGAGGTGATCCCGGACAGGGTCGAGACGGGGACCTTTATGGTTGCGGCCGCGATCACCGGTGGCGATGTGACCGTCAATCGCTGTGTGCCGTGCCACCTGGAGGCGGTTACGGAGAAACTGCGGGAGACCGGCGTACTCGTTGAGGAGACGGACTGCAGCATTCGGGTTGTGGGAGATGGACAAGTGCAGGGAGTCAATATCAGGACTCACCCCTATCCCGGATTTGCCACCGATATGCAAGCGCAGTTCATGACCCTCATGTCCATTGCTCAGGGAAGCAGTGTCATCACCGAAACGGTCTTTGAAAACCGGTTCATGCACGTGAATGAGCTGCTGAGGATGGGGGCGGATATCAAGGTGGTCGGCAATACTGCGTTCGTCAACGGGGTTCCCGCGCTGTCGAGCGCACCGGTCATGGCCACCGACCTGCGAGCGAGCGCATCGCTGGTTCTGGCAGGACTGGCCGCCCAGGGGATCACGACCGTCTCGCGTGTCTACCATCTTGACCGGGGATACGAGTTCATCGAGCAGAAGCTCCTCGGTCTCGGCGCCGGCATCGAGCGAGTCGCAGAATAATGGAACCCACAAACAACGACGTGATCGCCATCGCGCTGCCGAAGGGTCGGTTGCTGACCCCTGCCCTTGAACTCTTTGAGGGGATCGGCTTCTCTCGTGTGAGGGAACTTGTCGATTCACGCCGCTTGATCTGCGAGGATCGCGATCGGCAACTCCGATTCCTCATACTTCGACCGGCAGACATCCCGACCTACGTGGAGCACGGGGCTGCCGACATGGGTATCGCGGGAAAGGACCAACTCCTCGAACAGCGCCGGGATGTCTATGAGCCGCTGGACCTCGGGTTCGGTGCCTGTCGGCTTGTCGTGGCCGAGCCGGCTGCACTCCATAAGCAGGATGACCCCCATTCCTGGTCGTACCTGAGGGTGGCTACCAAATATCCGAACCTTGCAGAAGCATACTTCAGTCGTAAAGGGATCCAGGTGGAGATCATCAAGCTGACCGGTTCTCTTGAACTGGCGCCCCTTGTGGGGCTGGCCGAGCGGATTGTTGACCTTGTGGAAACCGGCCGGACCTTGAAGGAGAACGGACTGGTGGAGGTTGAGGAGATCGCCAGAGCTACGGCGCGACTCATCGTCAATCGTGCGAGTCTCAAGACGAAGTACCGCAGGGTCAAGGACCTGATCGAACAGATGCGAGAGCGGGTCGAGACGCCTGCGGCAGGGGCGCGTACATGAGGCTGCTCCAAGCTGGGTCGCAAGCGTGTATGCTGTTCTTCTCGCAGCTCAGGTCCAGACATGGGACTATACCTGCCGAGGTCGAGCAGGCCGTTCACGATATCCTGGAAACGATACGGACAGGCGGCGATACCGCCCTCTTCGAGCAGACGCAGCGGTTCGATGGTGTCCGCCTCGATGCCACCTCAGTGCGGGTAAGGCCGGAGGAGATCGGAGAGGCATACGCGGCCCTGGCACCCGCCTCGCTTGAAGCCCTCAAGATCGCGGCGTCGCGGATCAGGACATTCCATCTGCGACAGCTTCGCACCTCCTGGTTCTCAGAAGAAGACGGGGCGATCGTCGGGATGCTTACGCGTCCGCTCGGGCGGGTGGGGATCTATGCCCCAGGAGGGACAGCGGCCTATCCGTCCACAGTGCTCATGAATGCGATCCCGGCTGCGATTGCCGGTGTACAGGATATTGTGATGTGCACGCCGCCGCGCCGAGATGGCAAGGTAGCTGGAGCGGTGCTGGTCGCCGCCGATCTGTGTGGGGTTCATGCGATCTATAAGGTGGGCGGCGCTCAGGCGGTGGCGGCTATGGCCTATGGGACTGCGTCGATCCCGAAGGTCGATAAGATCGTCGGCCCTGGTAATGTCTATGTCGCGGCTGCCAAGCGTCTGGTCTTCGGGCAGGTGGGGATCGATATGATCGCCGGCCCGACGGAGTTGTTGGTCATCGCCGACGAGGAGGCCAGGGCCGATTGGGTTGCCGCCGACCTCCTTTCTCAGACTGAGCACGATCCACTTTCCAGCGCCATGCTGCTCACACCTTCCCAGCGGCTTGCCGAAGAGGTGGCGGATGAGGTGAAACGTCAGGTAGCGCTGTTGCCAAGGCGGCAGATTGCAGAGACCTCTCTCGAACAGTTCAGCGCGGCAGTCGTCGTGAAAGGGCTGGACGAGGCCGCCACCCTCGCCAACGAGGTCGCGCCGGAGCACCTGGAACTGCTGGTGAAAGACCCTTGGGGACTATTGCCCCAGATCAGGCACGCGGGCGCCATCTTCATGGGGAGCGCCAGTCCGGAGGTAGTGGGCGATTACCTGGCCGGGCCGAATCATGTCCTGCCGACAGGAGGGACGGCGCGCTTCGCCTCCCCCCTTTCCGTGGACGATTTTCAGCGCCGGACCTCGCTGATCGCCTTCAGCCGGCAGAAGCTGGAGACGCTGGAGCCAACATTGGTCGAGCTGGCCCGCTTGGAGGGGCTTGAGGCCCACGCGAGGGCAGCCTCTATCAGGAGGCTCGCATGAAGACGCCACGTCTTCTCGATCTGATAAAACCCGAGGTTCTGAGCCTCACGGCGTATCGGGCCGAGGAGCCGCGCCCCGATCTTATCAAGCTCGATGCCAATGAAAGTCCGTTTCCTCTTCCGGAGGAGCTTCGCCGGGAGCTCCGCCACGCGTTGGATCAGGTGGCAGTGCACCGCTACCCAGATCCGAAGGAGGATCGGCTCCGATCGGTTCTGGCCGCACAGCTCCAGGTGGCGCCTGAGGCGCTTGTTCTGGGCAATGGGTCTGACGAGCTGATTCAACTGTTATTGCTGGCGACGTCAGGACCTGGGACCACGATTCTCGCTCCAGTTCCGACCTTTTCGATGTATAAGCTGATCGCGAGGGCTCAGGGACTACACTTCGAAGGGGTACCTCTCGGGTCTTGCTTTGAGCCTGACCTGCCCAAGCTGATCGAGACTATCGAGCGATGTAAGCCCAAGGTCATCTTTCTGGCCACACCAAACAACCCAACCGGCGGCGTCTTCTCTGAGGCGGAGATCTTCAAGATTTTGGCCGTTGCTCCCGGATTGGTCGTTGTGGACGAAGCCTATGGACCGTACGCCGGGCGGACTATGTTGCCGTACCTGGTCGATCAGGAGCGGCTGGTGGTCCTCAGCTCCCTTTCCAAAATCGGGCTAGCCGGTCTGCGTATCGGCTACCTTGTTGCCCATCCTGCGCTCACGGCCGAATTAGAGAAGGTCCGCCTCCCGTTTAATCTTAACGCCTTCTCCCAGGCAGCCGCCGTCGTGTTGCTCAACCATCAAGAGTGGATCGATGCCAACATTCGTGAGGTGGTCCGGGAGCGGGTGAGGGTGATGAACCACCTAGTTGCGCTGCCAGGCGTCGAGGCTTTCCCGTCAGCAGCCAACTTCATTCTCTTCCGGACGACACGTCCGGGGAATGATGTATTCGAAGCAGTGTTGGGGCAGGGCGTCCTGGTGCGAAATTTAGGGTCAGTACCAGGTCTGCAAAACTGCCTGCGGGTCACTGTGGGTACGAAAGCTGAGAACGATCAGTTTTTGGATGCATTGACGAAGGCACTGAGACAAGGCGCGAGGAGCGAGGTGCAAAGAGGAATGCAAGAGATGGAGGTCGGGTGATGGGTCGGACGGCTAAGGTGTGTAGGCAGACCTCAGAGACCGATGTAGCGGTGGAGCTTAACCTGGACGGGGTGGGTCGACACACGATTCAGACCCAGATCCCATTCCTCGATCACATGCTGGCCCAACTGGCGACGCACGGCCTCTTCGACCTCAGCGTTGAGGCGCGGGGCGATCTCCAGATCGATCTGCACCATACCGTAGAGGATGTCGGGATCGCCCTCGGTGAAGCGTTCGCCCAGGCCGTGGGGGACAAGCGGGGTATTCGGCGGTTTGCCTCAGCGCTTGTCCCGTTGGACGAGGCGCTGGCCCGCGTGGTGGTTGACATCAGCGGCCGCCCCTATCTGGTCTATCAGGCGCCGCAACTGCACGGGGAAATCGGGAGTTTCGATGTCACCCTCGTGAAGGAGTTTATGCGCGCCCTCGCCATGAACATGAAGGTGAATCTTCATGTTGAGGTCCTGCAAGGTGAGAACCTGCACCACTGCGTCGAAGCGATCTTTAAGGCATTAGCCAAAAGTCTTGACCAGGCGACATCTCTCGATGCGCGGATTGCTGACGTCCCTTCGACGAAGGGGAGTCTGTAAGGGTGTGGGGCTTGGAGCTTATGGGTAGACGGCAGGCGGCTCTGCTTTATCTCGCCGTACGTCCCTGTACGGCTCGAATCGGCGATGACGGGCTGCGCTGTCCGTGCTCCGTCCGTCATCGACGACGCGTCGCCACCAGCCGCCTACCCCAGGCATGCGAAGCGTGGGGTGTATAAAGAGATGGCATGATTGCCATTATCGATTCCGGTATCGCGAACCTTCGGAGCGTCCAAAAGGGGTTCGAGCGTGTTGAGGCCGACGCGAAGGTTGTCGAGGATCCGCGGACCCTTCGGGATGCGTCCGGCATTGTCCTCCCTGGGGTGGGCGCGTTTGCCGATGGGATCAGCAAACTTCGGGATGGCGGATTTGTCGAACCGCTGCTTCGGGCGATTGAGGAGGGTAAGCCGGTTCTCGGCATCTGCCTGGGGTTGCACTTCCTGTTCAGCGAGAGCGAGGAGTTCGGGCATCATACGGGCCTCAACGTCATCAAGGGCCGCGTCGTTAGATTTAAGGATGCTGCGGTAGGGGCGATTTGCGAATCGCCCCGACTCAAGATCCCGCACATGGGGTGGAACCGGATCCGGATCGAACAGCAGGCCCCGATCTTTAAGGGCATTCCCGACGGAGGGTTCTTCTACTTCGTCCACTCCTACTATGTGCAACCGGAGGATGAACACGTGATCGCCGCCACGACTGAGTACGGCCTCCGATTCACCTCAGCGCTGTGGCGTGATAACCTCTTTGCCTGCCAGTTTCACCCTGAGAAGAGTCAAGCGTTAGGTCTGCAACTGTTGAAAAACTTCGCCTCCCTCACGTAGATGCTAGTCATTCCCGCGATTGACCTGAAAGGGGGCCAAGTCGTTCGGTTGTCGCAAGGCGACCCCCTGCGTCAAACCGCCTATTCCGCCGATCCGATCGCTATGGCCAAGAGGTGGGAGGATGAGGGGGCATCGATCCTGCATCTGGTCGATCTTGACGGCGCTTTTTCCGGAACGCCGCAGCAACTTTCGGTTGTCGCCCAAGTGGCTCAGTCGATTAAGATCCCAGTACAGCTTGGCGGTGGGTTGCGAAGCCTGGCTGCCTTGGAGCAGGCGTTCGCCTCCGGCATCGAGCGGGCTGTCCTTGGGACTGCGGCAATTGAGAACCAGGCGTTCCTGGCTGCGGCGAGCTCTCGCTACCCCGGTCGCATCCTCCTTGGAATCGATGCCAAGAACGGGAAGGTCGCGGTTCGGGGTTGGGCGGCGGACACTGATCTTCTCGCCTCCGACCTGGCGACACGATCGGCCGACCTGCCGCTGGCGGCGATTATCTATACCGACATCGAGCGGGACGGGATGCTCACGGGGCCGAACATGGACGCCTTGCGTCGACTGGCTGAGGTAACTCGACACCCGATCGTCGCGTCGGGTGGGATTGCGACGCTTGATGACCTCAGAAGGCTCGCCAAGCTGGAGCCGACGTGTATCGTCGCTGCTCTGGTCGGAAAGGCTCTCTATGAGGGTAGATTCTCGCTGAAGGACGCGATTACTGCGGCTGCGAGATAAAACTATGCTGGCCAAGCGAATCATTCCGTGTCTCGATGTCAAGGACGGACGCGTCGTCAAAGGGACGCGGTTTGTGGACCTTCGGGACGCGGGCGATCCAGCCGAGGTCGCGGCCCTGTATGACCAGCAGGGAGCCGACGAACTGGTCTTTCTCGACATTACCGCCTCCTATGAGCGGCGAGACATCTTGGTTGACGTAGTCCGGCGGACAGCCGACATGGCCTTTACCCCGTTGACCGTCGGTGGCGGGGTCCGGACGGTGGAGGACATCCGCACGTTGCTCCTCGCGGGTGCCGATAAGGTCTCGCTCAACACTGCGGCCGTCGAGCGCCCGGAGCTGCTCACTGAGGCCGCCATGCGGTTCGGAAGCCAGTGCATTGTCCTCGCCATCGACGCGAAACGTACCCCTCATTCCTCAGAATCTGCGCTCCGCTGGCAGGTGTACACCCACGGGGGGCGGACCCAGACCGGACGTGATGCAGTCGAGTGGGCGAAGCAAGGGGAGGCGCTCGGGGCCGGAGAGATCCTGCTGACCAGCATGGATCGGGACGGCACGAAAGATGGCTACGACCTTGCGCTCACGCGGGCGGTGGCCGATGCCGTAACGATCCCGGTCATCGCCTCGGGCGGGGCCGGTACAGTGAATCATCTGTATGAAGCGTTGACCGAAGGACGGGCCGATGCTGCACTGGCGGCCTCTATTTTTCACTTCCGCGAATGCTCCATCCAGGATGCGAGGGCCTACCTGCGTGGCCGGGGTATCCCGGTGCGGGATTAAAGGGCTATGGAACGATTCGACCTCACTCAACTTCGGTTCGATGAATCTGGACTGATCCCGGCCATTGTGCAGGATGCGGAAAATGGTCAGGTCCTGATGTTGGCCTATATGAGCCAAGAGTCGTTGCGACTGACTGTCGAGACCGGCCTCACCCATTTTTACAGTCGATCGAGGCAGCGCATCTGGCAAAAAGGGGAGGAGTCGGGCCATATCCAGCGCGTACGCGAGATCTATTTCGACTGCGACGAAGATGCCTTGCTGATCAAGGCCGAGCAGGTGGTGGCGGCTTGCCATACCGGACGACGGTCTTGCTTTTACCGTCGATTGCATCCGGACTCAGAGGCGCCGGAGGAGTTGACTCGACAGCAGTTCGACCCCGAGGCGGTTTACGGCGGAAGCCTCGCGATCCTCCAACAGATTTTCGATGTTATTAAGGATCGAAGGGCCAATCCGAAGGCCGATTCGTATGTCTCAGGCCTGTTCGCCAAAGGACAGGATCAGATCCTCAAGAAGGTGGGAGAAGAGGCGACCGAGCTTGTGGTGGCTTCCAAGAACGGAGGGCCGGACGAGATTATCTATGAAGCAGCGGATCTCTGGTTTCATACGATTGTCCTGCTGGGGCACCACGGGATCACGCCGTCAGAGGTGGCTCGGGAACTGCGCAACCGCTACGGCAAGAAGAGCAAGGCCGAGTACCGATAAGGCGAGGATGTGGATACCTGCCTTTTTTGTCAGATAGCCAACCGGGAACGCCCCGGTAAGATGGTGTATGAGGACGAGCAGTCCGTCGCCTTCGAAGATATCAACCCGAAGGCGCCTGTCCATATCCTAATTGTTCCTCGTCAACACCTCGCGACCATCCTCGATGCGAACCAGGCTGATGATCGGCTGCTTGGGCACCTCCTGCTGGTAGCAAACCGCATCGCGAAGCAGATCGGGATCGCGGAGCGGGGCTTCCGCCTGGTGATCAATTGTAATAGCGACGGCGGGCAGGCAGTTTATCACCTGCATCTCCACCTGTTGGGCGGACGGTCCCTCAGTTGGCATCCGGCGTAGGTCATCCCGCGCCGGTCAGAAGCACTAAGCTGCCAGCATCCTACCTGGCCTGAAACGCTGACCGAATCAACGAAGCGCTCTCAGGTCTTATCGATTCATATTGGAGGCGGAATGGGCCCGGTGGCCCTCCTGGTCTTCAAAACCAGCGCACCCGCTAATACCGGGTTGGTGGGTTCGACCCCCACACGCCTCCGCCACCCTTCCTGCAACCCCTGAAAAACACGTCGGTCCTAGCGCTTATGAAGAGTTAGCAAGGTGGTATAAAGTATGCTAGAGAACGATGGAAAACGACTAAATCGGACCTAGAACGGGTACCTATACCGGCATCAGAGTTTTCGCAGTTTGCCGATAGCCCCTATCGGTGAACTCAACCGCGACGGCCTAGCGTGACGACTCGAAAGGCTGTCTGAAACTGCTTCCGGATAGTGTCCTAGTTTAATCGAATCGATGAAAATTGAGAAGCATTCACCTCTCTGTGCTGAATTCCGAAACCCAGGGTCTCACTTTCGTATTCCTGAACATGAGCAACGATAGGGCAAGAGGAGGCCGTGATGGATGAGCACCCAATGGATACCGTTGTGCAACGGCTAGTGCGTGTGGAGCGAGAGAACCGGCGCTTGAAGCGGCTGGGCGGGCTCATGCTGCTCGGATTCACCGCCGTAGTGCTGATGGGGCAGACCAAGGGCGCAAGAGTTGTCGAGGCTGAGAAGTTTGTCCTTCGGGATCCAACCGGGAAAGTCCGCGCATCACTCAGTACCCTACCAGACAGCTCGGTGGGCTTCGCCATCCTCAGTGCTGACGGGAAAAGTCTTTCGCTGAGTGCCGAGGGAGACGGAACGATGGGCCTGACCATGTACGACAAGAGCAAGAAGCTTCGCGCTGAGATATTCACTCTGGCGGATGGCTCCGGAGGTCTAGCGCTCTACGACGCAAGTGGGAAGGTGGTATGGAAAGCGCCGTAGCCGGAACGTGAGTGAACATTCTAGTGATATATTCATATCGAATGTGATATAATGCCGTTGGGCTATGAGGTCAGAGTCGAGGAGCCTGCGAAATCGGCCTTGTATTCACTTATGAGTAAGGACCCATCCTCAGCAGCGGGAATCGTTCGAGCACTCAAAGTACTCAAGACCGATCCCGACGTCCACATTACGGGAGTCAAGTTCACCGAGTCAAAGGCCGTTGAGATCTTACGTCAACAGGGTTTTAGGGTACGCACTCTGAAAGGGTTCGATTTCTCAAGGTATAGAGTATTCTACTTCGTAGATAGAGCGAGGAGCACGGTGGTAGTCAAAGAAGTGATTCGAAGAGCCGCTGATACTTATGATCCACAGGCGCCGCACATCCAACGCCTACGGAACAACTTTGCAACACATACCTTCTTCCGAGGGAGGGCGCAACAATGAGCCTCCAGGTGGTGCGAAAGGAGTGGCCTCCCGGACCACCCATGATGTATGGCTTCGTGCCGACTACAACTCACGGCCACGTCTGGAATTACCTCATGACCGTGCACAAACGACGCCCGGAGGTCAGCCCACTGCTTGGGCCCCGCGTCCCAGCAGCCGATCCCTATGCCAGGCTCGCGCGACTAGATGACTTGATCGCGCAATTGACATCTACCGAGGCGGGCCGACACGCGTATGAACAGGCTGACCGAGAATGGGAGCAGAAGGCTGAGGAATTGATCGCTAAAGGGCGTTTGAGTCGCCTCCGCTATCGCCGTATCAAGGCAGGCTTGACGCAGGAAGTCTTGGCAGATCGGGCAGGAATTAAACAACCCAACCTCCAGCGACTTGAACGCCCGAGCTACCGAGGCCGTCTCGCAACGTACCAGCGGCTCGCGGCCGTGTTGGGTTGCGATTACCGGGAGCTTTTGCCATGACCCGCAGTAAAGAAGCGAAGCTTGATTACTGGCTGTTATGCGATACTGTCCGCCGGGAGGATAGCGGCAAGCTCATCATCGTTGGTGTGTACATGCCAGACATCGGCGTTCCAGCCGTACCCATGACGCTTCCAATGCTCTCGTTTCTCTTCAAGTGGGATTTAACGCCAGGCCCGTTGCGGGCAGGCGCTATTGCAGTGAATGGTCCCGCCGGACAAGAGATCACGAGATTTCCCGTAGAGGACAACACGTTTGGAGAAGGGCGCCAGACGGGCGTGCTCGCTTTTGGGATCTCGCCGTTCGTCATAGACAAGGCGGGAACCTTTACAGTCATATACCACGTCGGGAATAGATCCAAGACGTTGGGTTCATTCAGAGTCATACTTCAACAAACTGCGAAGCCTTAATCCCATTTCGTGAAAGCCCCGGCCTAGGATCGCTCCAGACGGCCTGGCTGGACGCGCCTTCGGACGCTCTAGGTACGAGCCTTGCGAGTCCTGCCCCCAGCGGGGAGCCCGTGCATCGGCTGCCGCTCGGTCCTAGAGCGCAGAAGGGCCTGGACCGGCTGGTGGGGGACGCCTGGCAGAGGGTGCGCGAGGATCTACTGATGCTCGCCCACACTCCAAGGCCCAAAGGGTGCGTCAAGCTCAGCACCAGTGCGTGGCGGATAAGGATTGGTGACATCCGGGTGCTCTACGACATTGACGACAAGGCGAAGGCGGTGGAGGTCTTGCGGATCAAACACCGGCGGGATGTCTACCGGGGGCTGTAGAGTGGAGGCAGAGGAAATGATCAAGGAACGCATGCCTCGGTTACAGACCGACCAAGCGGCAGCGCGTATTGGGATACTCATAGTTTCGTGGAGGTCGCTCAGGACACCACAGAGGCCACCATCCGCTTCGTCAGGCGGCCCAAGCAGGCGATCAGCATTCGGCTCGATCCTGAGCGCCAAGCTAGAGGCGATAGCAGGGGCCAACTTCTATTGAAAAAGGGAATGCGATGGAGCAAGTCAGCCAAGCGGACATCCTGAACAAAGATCCTTCTCTGGCAGAGATCGTGAGACGGCTGGTGCAGGCCTATCGGCCGGAGCGGATCTACCTTTTCGGATCTATGGCCCGCGGTGATGCAGGACCAGACAGCGACTACGACCTGCTGGTTGTCGTCTCCGATGACGCTTCGATGGAGCGACGAGACAGCGATTTGGCCTATCGGACGCTGCGCGGAACCGGGATCGGCGCTGATGTCGTCGTCTGGACCCATTCGCGTTTTGAGCGGCGCAAGCACGTTGTGTGTTCGCTTCCGGCCACGGTTCTTCGCGAGGGAAGGTTGCTCCATGCCTTGCGACCCTGAGCTTGTTGCAGAAACCCGTTCGTGGTTTGTGAAGGCTGCGCAGGACCTGGGTGCTGCGGCTCACGAGTTCACGGCGGAACCCCCCTTTCTCGCTGACATTGTCTTCCATGCTCAGCAGGTCGCGGAGAAGAGTTTTAAGGGTTTCTTGACACGTCCAGCTACGTGTTGGATATTGCGGCCAATTCAGTTCTGAGTAGCCTGGCAGTCTTAGAAGATAGGCTGCCGACATTTGTAGCCGTCTGAACCGGCTCACTGATAGTTGGCGGGCCAGGGTAATCGTGAATATCGCTGAGGTCGGCGTGAGATGCGTGAGTTAGGGAGCGTCCTACTTGTGGGAACCGGTGGCTTTATCGGTACCGTCGGGCGGTATCTACTGGGTGGCTGGATTCATCGATTAGTTCCCATGGCGTCATTCCCGGTCGGCACCCTCTGTGTGAACCTCTCAGGCTGCTTCTTGATCGGACTGTTGGGCGGTCTTAGCGAGTCTCGTCAGGTGTTCGGGCCGGAGCTTCGCACATTTATCTTCATCGGGATTTTGGGCGGTTTTACGACCTTCTCGAGCTTTGCGTATGAAACACTCGCTCTCGCCAGGGACGCCGAATTCGTCCGTGCGTTGGCGAATATCGGAGGGCAGCTCATCGGCGGCCTGGCGGCTGCCTGGGTGGGCTTTACGCTTGTCCGAGGATAAATGCGATGATACTTCCCCGTGAGGGTCACCTGCTCCGAATCTTCGTCGGCGAATCCGATAAGTACGAAGGCCTCCCCCTCTTCGAGTGGATTGTCCGCAAGGCGCGCGAGCACGGCCTAGCCGGCGCCACGGCGCTTCGGGGTCTCGAAGGGTTTGGGGCGCACAGTCGACTGCATACTGCGAAGGTCCTGCGCCTCTCATCCGATCTGCCCATCATCGTTGAGATCGTTGATACCATTGACAAGATCGAGGCGTTTCTACCGGTCGTCGACGCGGCCATTCAGGAGGGCATGGCGACCATCGAGAAGGTCGATGTACGCTTCTATCGAAGCAGGACTGATGGTAGATAATACCAGACTATCGAGCCTGACCGGCTTAATTGGCCCGTTGGAACTGAAGGTCGGCGAACGACGCCTGGGCAGTTGACTTTGTGTGCTGGGAATTGATCCAGATGGCGACACGCCCCACCTTGGGAAGTGAGTTCTGCCCGAAAAGCCGCACGTAGTCCTCGGCAACATTTCGACGCTCCTGGACCCATTTACCCAACTGCTGTTTTCCGCTCCGCAGGACCATGACCTTGATAGGGGTGACGGGGGAATAGCCGTCGGCCGTCGTTCCTGCGGGGGCATTACTGTCCCAGAGGTAACCGAGCATGGGGCTTCGCAGTCTGATAAGCGAGTTTGGGAAGATGACGTAGATCTGAGCGGCCTGATCGTTTTTACTCTTTTCGCGAACGTCACCTGCCAGAGGAAGGCGATCCACCTTCCACCGCCAGGTCAGTATCGGAAACTCTTTCAGGTCCACCTCTACTGACTTGTGCAGCCCAAAAGAGCTTTCTTCGCTCACGAGGCGGATGCCGAATTGACCATCCTTCAGAGGATCGAGCTTGATTTGATGATGGTTCTGAAAGGTTTCCAGGTCCCAGCCGACCGGGATCCCCTTCTCATCCATCGTCCCGCTGATGGGCAGGGGAATACTCGCCGGGTTGGGGGTGTGCTTTGCTGCAAACGTCATCGATACAAGTCCTAACAGTATCACTGCAAGACCGACGAGCGCAGGCAAGAACCGATGACGCGCCCCGCGTTTTGGGCAGCCCAATGTTGTTGAGGTGGTGGGAATGTGTAACATGCTCAACTCAGCCTCCTCGCCTGGGTATGGCATCCAGGCCCGGTGACGCTGTATTAGCGCTAATCGGCAATCAGCGGTCGGCATTCAGATGTTCCTGGTAGGCTGGCCATTGCACGCCGATGGCTGATGCTTATCTTCAGAAGAAATGCATACTATGATAATTTAGCCATGATTTCGGTACAAGAGTTTTCTTCGGGCAGTGTAGAACGGATAGTGACTCCAGATGGTAGCGGTAGAGGGCGGGGGCGCTCAGGGTCAGGACCAAGAGCAGACCAAGACCTCGATCAGGAAACGATAGGAAACGATTGACAACTCTGGGAGCGTATGTAATTCTACCAGCCGGTCAGTTGCTTCGCCAGCGTGCTGAGAATCTCTCCTGGAGCAGAGAATGCAGAACCCGTTGGAGGCCGTCGGACGCGCGGTTCTCAAGCAAGTTCAAGCCATGGGGCGTATGGCCATCTTCTTGGGTTCCACTGGTTTCTGGGCGGTCCGGCCACCGTTGAAGTTCAGGCGTATTGTCAGTCAGGTCCATTTTATCGGGGTGAAGTCAGGCTCTATTATTCTTCTCACCGCGGGCTTCAGCGGAATGGTCCTTGGGCTTCAGGGGTACTATACGCTCCGAAAGTTCGGATCCGAGGCCCTGCTCGGTCCGGCCGTCGGCCTGAGCCTGATCCGCGAGTTGGGACCGGTGATGGCCGCCCTGATGGTGACGGCGCGAGCCGGATCGGCCTCCGCTGCGGAGATCGGCATCATGAGGATTACCGAGCAGATCGACGCGCTGGAGGCGATGGCCGTGAATCCCATGAAATATCTGGTGGTTCCTAAGGTGATCGCGGGATTGATTGCGATTCCTCTCCTCACAGCCATCTTCGATGTGGTTGGGATCTATGGCGGCTACCTTGTTGGGGTGAAGCTTCTCGGTGTCGGCGCCGGCACCTATTTTTCCGAGATGCGGAACATGGTGGAGATAAGTGATATACGGGGCGGCTTCCTGAAGTCGGTGAGCTTCGGCCTCATTGTCACGTGGGTGTGCACATATAAGGGGTTTTATACTGGATATGGAGCCGAGGGCGTGGGAAAGGCGACAACGGAGGCTGTCGTCCTTTCGTCGGTTCTGATTCTGATCTGGAACTACTTTATGACCGCCGTTCTGTTTTAAAATGAATGATCCAGATCATTGATCTTTACAAAAGCTTTGCGCAACAACAGGTACTCAGAGGGGTCAATCTGACTATTCCCAAAGGTCAGGTTACGGCCATTATTGGACGGAGCGGAGGCGGAAAAAGCGTGCTGCTCAAGCACCTTATCGGCCTTATGCGACCGGATAGCGGTCAGGTGCTGGTCGACGGCACTGACCTTGGCCGGCTCCGCGGGAAGGCCCTGGATCTGGTGCGCGAAAAGTTCGGCGTCCTGTTTCAGGGGGGCGCCTTGTTTGACTCGCTAACGGTGTTCGATAATGTAGCCTTCCCACTTCGGGAAAAGACCAAGCTATCAGAAGGCGAGATTGCTCGGCGCTCAATGCAGCGGCTGGAGGCCGTAGGGCTTGCTGATATGGCGCACAAATATCCCGCAGAACTCAGCGGGGGAATGAGGAAGCGGGCAGCCCTGGCCCGAGCGCTGGTCCATGATCCGGAGATCATCCTGTTTGACGAGCCGACGACGGGCCTGGATCCGATCCTGCTGAATTCCATTCACCGCCTGATTCTGGATGCCCATAAGCGCTTCGGATTTACCGCGGTCGTAGTCAGCCACGAGATCCCTGAGATCTTCGACATCGCCAAGACGGTGGCGATGCTTCATGATGGGGTTATTGTAGAGCATAGCAGTCCGGAGGTGATCATGGCCTCCGCTAATCCTGTTGTTCGGCAGTTCATCACCGGGGCCGGCAATGGTCAAACTGGTCCGGAGTAGGCCAAGCGATCCATCGTGAGGGGCCGGAAAATGTTGATAGAATACCGAACAGTTCAAGACAGAGAGCGAGATCAATGAAGCGACTGACCATGGAAACGCTGGTCGGGCTATTCGTGGTGGTAGGAATCATGAGCCTGGCTTGGCTCTCGATCAGACTCGGTAAGCTTGAGGTTATCAGCGAGCGAGGGTATACTGTCCTGGCCGAGTTCGACTCGGTCGCAGGCCTGAAGAATGGGGCCGTAGTCGAGATTGCCGGGGTCGAGGTGGGCCGTGTGAAAGCGATCGGGTTGGAGAAATTTCGAGCCGTCGTTGCCATGAATATTGACCCCGGTGTCGCGCTTCAGGATGACGCGATCGTCTCGATCCGGACAAAGGGACTGATCGGCGAAAAGTATGTCCGGATCACGCCCGGGGGTTCCGATAAGCTGATCCAGCCAGGCGGTAAGCTCCGAGATACCGAAGACCCTATAGATTTAGAGCATCTCATCTCGAATTATATTTTTGGCAAGCTCTAGGCGGAAGAGATAACCTGCGAGATTACGTAGAACTGCCGCTCTCGAAGGAGGCGCCCATGATGATGAATGCAGGCCGAGTGAGACACGCGCGTTGGATCGTGCTGCCCCTGGCGCTCATGACAACGGTAGCTGCCGGGCAGCCGACGTCGGCGCAACCGCCGGAACCGAAGGCCGTCTACACCCTGAAAGATCTGATCGGGCGTACCCTGGCCACAAGCCCTGAGATCCGTCAGATGCAGAGAGGCGCCGAGGCGGCGATGGCGAAGAAGGATCAGGCCGATGCCGGCCGGTTTCCGCAGATCGAGGTGACTGCGATCGTGGGGCCGTCGTCTCGCGCCCGCGGCACCGTTGAGGGGGGGTCTCCGGACAGAAAGGACAGACCCACTGTCAACAATGTGTTCGAGCGGGTCGAGATGAAGCTGGTCCAACCCCTCTATACGTTCGGAAAGCTGACGGGTTTTCGTACGGCTGCGGAAGAGGGGGTGAAGGTCGAGAAGGCAAAGGTGGAGGAGAAGACCGCGGATCTGATCCTGCGGGTCAAGGAGCTATATTACAGCCGACTGCTGGCGAGCGATATGCTTGGGTTGATTGATGAGATCACTGAGGATCTCGACAAAGCGATCGAGAAGACGCAACGACAGCTCAAGGCTGAGGTGCCGGGCGCTGACGAGATGGATCTGTACAAGTTGAAGGCGTTCCGCGGTGAGGTCTTGAAGAACCGGGAAGAGGCCCAAAAAGGGTTCGATCTGGCCACGGGCGCCCTGATGTTCTACGCAGGTCTTGATCGCACGCAACCGTTCGATCTGGACACGATAGGGTTGGAGGTCGCCGCCAAGGAGGTGGAGCCGGTAGATCGGGGAATGGGCACGGCGCTGGAGCTACGCCCGGAGATGACCCAGGTGCGGGCGGGGCTCAAGGCCATGGAAGCGCTAGTCAAGGCAGAGGAGAGCAACCTGTATCCCCAGTTCTTCGTCGCAGTTGACGGCGTATACGCCCAGGCGGGCAATCGAACCCGGCAGCAGAACCCCTTCGCCTTTGATCCGCTGAACGATCGCTATACGGTGGTTGTTCTTGGCTTCAAGTACGACCTTGACTTCGGGATCACCCGAGGCAAGATCCGGGCGGCTCAGGCAGAGCACCTCAAAGTTGGTGAGACGAAGCAGTTTGCTGAACAGGGGATCCCATTACAGGTGCGTAAGGCTCATCGAGAGCTCGCTGAGGCGCAGGAGACGCTCAAGGCCACGGAGGACGGGTGGCGGAACGCAAAGAAATGGCTGGTGGCGGCTAAAGCGAACTATGACCTCGGGGTCGGGGAGTCCAGAGATCTGGGTCAAGCCGCAGAGGCGTACGCCAGGCTGCGGGCAGACAACTATAAGGCCATGTACAATTACAATCTTGCGCTTGCGAATATCGAGCATGCCACAGGTCGAGCGGTAAAGGAGGAGGCGAAGTGACCGCAAAGTATTCCGATGTCAGGTGCAGATGGAAGACGCTGGTGCTTGTCGGGGCAGTCGTGGGTATCTTGTGGACGCCGGGACTGAGCCTTGCCGGTTCGGCGACAGATCAGGTCAAGGGAACCGTTGACCAGGTGCTAAAGATCTTGACCGATCCGGCTCTCAAGAGTGCGCAAAAGACAAAGGAGCGACGGGCTAAGCTCCGCAAGACCGTGTTGGAGCGGTTTGATTTCTCTGAGATGTCCAAGCGCTCCATGGGCCTGTACTGGAACGAGCGTACTTCAGAGGAGCGTACCAAGTTCGTTGGCCTGTTCACCGACCTGCTGGAGCGGGCCTATATCGACCGAGTTGAAGGGTACACGGGCGAGCAGATCTTGTACCTGGAGGAGACGGCGGATGGCAATTATTCTGAGGTGCGGACGAAGATTGTGACTAAGCGAAACCAGGAAATTCCAATCTACTATCGTCTGCAGAAGGCCGACGCTAAATGGGAGGTCTATGACATTGTTGTCGAGGGTGTCAGCCTGGTGAATAACTATCGCACCCAGTTCAGCAAGATCATCCGCACTTCCTCCTACCAGGATCTTGTAAAGAAAATGCAGGCCAAAGTCGAGGGTGAGGAGGGGGCGGAGATTGGCGCTCCCAAGTCGAAGGTCCGGTGAAGAAGGAGTGGCTATGGCGGGAGATGTGCAGAACCTTTATCATAAGATTACGATCTGGTGCGCCACTGGTCATCCAGCGTACCTCTCGCCGGACATGGCGAAAAGCTTCAGCGACTATCTGCTGAATTTCCTCAAATCGGCTGAGGGGGAGAGATTCCTGCGGACCCTGGGCTATATCCGGATAGTCGAATCAGCATCGGCCGGAGACAAGCAGAGCGGGGAGATCTGATCGACTTACTTTTTCCCCTCCCGCTGTAACTCCAGAAGGATCCCTTCGAGAGACTCCTTGGCGCGTCTCGCCTGCTCCACGTGGGGGCCCAGGAACTGGATCAGCTCATTCCGCATGGTCGGTCTCAGCGGCGTGAGGAAGCGCGCGATCCCTTGCAGCGCTCCGTCGATCGCCTCTACTGCGGCCCGTATCTGTTCCCGGATTGCCTCTTCTGCCTGTGATTGTCCCTCAACCATGTTGATCTCCTTTCTGCCTCTTCACCCTATTCAGCGCTTTCACTGACCAGCTTACACGACGCACCCTCCCGGAGCAAGGGGATCACTCGAGACGAGCCGAGGTAGTTGAAGGGACGGGGGCAATCTGCTATCCTTGACAACAAAAGATGGCAAAAGGAGACAGGCCCATCGAAATCAGTTCATCGGCCCTGCCGCAGGACGCGCAGGCTCTTGTGAGTTCGTTCCGCGATCGGTACCCGTTCCCCTTCGATGCATTCCAAGACGAGGCCATTGCTCTGATCGCGGAGGGCAGCTCCGTGATCGTCTCCGCGCCAACCGGCGCGGGCAAGACCCTCATCGCTGAATTTGCGATCTATAGGGCCCTGGCTCATCAACACCGCATCGCCTACACGACCCCCATAAAGGCTCTGAGCAACCAGAAGTATGCCGATTTCACCCGTCAGTGGGGCGAAGAGACGGTGGGTATTCTCACCGGCGACGTGAAGGTAAATCCCCGCGCACCACTTGTGATCATGACCACCGAGATCCTCCGAAACAAGTTCTACGGGGGCGAGTTCGAGGGGCTTTACTATGTGGTGCTGGACGAATGCCACTACATGGGGAATGTAGGGCGGGGAACGGTCTGGGAAGAGATCATCATCAACTGCCCTCCTGAGGTCCAGCTTGTCGCCCTCTCGGCCACCGTCAGTAATATCAGCGAGATCGCTGAGTGGATCGGTCAGACGCACCGACCGATCCGGCCTATCCATCATCCGGTCCGACCAGTGCCGCTGCAGTACCTGCTCTGCGATAAGGAGGGGCAGCTCTGGCCGCCTGAGCCGGCTTCAGCCCGCCGGATTCTACAAGCTACCTTCTCAGGCCGAAGCATGTCGGAGAGTCGGGGTATCGGCCGATGGGAGCGGCGGGGGGACCGGCGACACCGTATCGTCCGCCGTCGCGGGCTCGACGAGAGCATCGCTATTGCCGTATTGCGGGCGCGCCACTGGCTGCCGGTCATCTACTTTATCTTCAGTCGATCCGGATGCGAGCGAGCGCTCGCTCGCCTCCTGGAGCGTGGCGAACCGCTCTTGGATCCCAGCAGAGGTGAGGAGGTCGAGGAGGCGATTCAACGGACGCTCTTCGACTATCCGAGCATCAGCCCTGAGAGCGATCTGAATCAACTAATCCTGCGTGGGCTCCGTCGCGGTGCGGGGCTGCACCACGCCGGCGTCCTGCCGGCTTTGAAACGGCTCACCGAGGTTCTGTTTGAGCGAGGACTGGTGCGGGTCGTCTTCGCGACCGAAACCATGAGTCTGGGGATACACATGCCCGCCAAAAGTGTGGTGATTGGAGGACTTCGTAAGCGGAGCGATCTCGGGTTCCGGGGACTCACCGTGGGGGAGCTGACCCAGATGGCCGGGCGGGCAGGGCGACGAGGGATCGATCCTGAAGGGACCTGCCTGCTGGCGCTCGATTCCGCTGAGGCGGCCGAGGACGCCGTCCGTCTGGTGCAAGGCGAGCCGGAGCCGATAGAGAGTCGATTCCGAATCAGCTACAGTAGCGCTGCTTTACTCATCGCGCTGCATCGAGAGCCGGAGGCGATCCGCAAGACCATAGAGAAAAGCTTCGGCCAGTTCCAGAATCGTCGGAAGATCGAGGTCAGCCGGAAGGAACAAGAGGGGTTGATCCGCAGGCTGGCCGACGCCGAAGGTATAGCATCCCCCTGTTGCCAGGTCAGCACGCTGATCGAGTATCGGGAGCGGCGCGCTGCGATCGAGCAAGAGCGAGAACGGCTCAGGACACTACGGGTGGCGACCGCGCGGGCCAGTCGTACAGGTGGCCGTAGCCGTGGCCGACCTGGCCCTTCATCGCTCAGTTTCTTTGTCGGAAAATCGGCTGAGGAAGGCAGGGCAAAACTCGACGCGATGGCCCTCGCCCTCTCCCAGATGCCCTGTCACCGCTGCCCGGAACGGGGGCTTCGGGAACGACAGATCAAGCAGTCGCGACGATTGGGACAGATGCTGGGGCGCCACCACCAGATGCAGCAACAACTGCAGGATTCCTACTGGGAACAGTTCCTGCGGGTTGTAACGATCCTCCAGCACTTCGGCTATCTCGAAGATGGGCGGTTAGGCGCGGAAGGCCGCCTCATCGCATCACTGCGTCACGATAACGAACTGTTGGTAGCTCGGGTCGCCTTCTCCGGCCTCCTGGATGGGCTGCTACCAGAGGAGCTCGCAGCGCTGTTCTCATGTCTGGTGGAGGAGCCTCGAACAACCGAGCAGCCTGCTGCCAAGCTGTTCCTCCGCGATCAGGCGCACCTTCGCCGGCGCGTGAAGATGCTGGAAGATCTGAGCCTGGAGGTGGACAGGGTTCAGCGGTCCTATCAGGTCGATCTTCCGGTCTCGATGCACACGACCTATCTGGCGGCCACCCATCGGTGGGCCTCGGGCGAGGACGACTGGTCGACACTGATAGAGCAGAGTTTCGGGGGGCATGAGGGTGACCTCATTCGAGCATTCCGCCGTCTTATCGACCTATGCCGACAACTCGAAGAGAGCCCAGAGTTGCCGGTAGAACTGACGCGAACGCTCTCGCGGGCAACCGCGATGCTGGATCGGGGCATTGTCTTGGAATCCGCATTGATCTAGAGGGGTCATCAATGGCTGCATCGCGCGTTACTACACCGCAGACGACCGCGAGTGGCGAATCGCCACTCGCGTCACCCTACGAAGGGGTGGCGTTACTGGCAGACCCGATCCACCGTTATATCCTTTTCACCGTCCCGATGGGTGACCGGTCGGAACGGACCGAGAAGGAGATCATTGATAGCCCCTGGGTTCAACGGTTGCGCCGTATTCACCAACTCCAGAGCACCTGGTGGGTCTATCCCTCCGGCGAACATAGCCGGTTTCAGCATGTCCTGGGGACCATGCACATGGCCGGTAAGTTCGCCAGACACCTCTATCCCAGCCTGAAGGAGACATTCGGAGAGGCGTTGCCGTCGGAGCCGTTCATCGAAGAGCTTCTGAGGCTTGCCGGGTTGCTCCACGACGTGGGCCACGGTCCCTTCGGGCATTTTTTCGATGACCACTTCCTGCAGCAGTTTCGCGTCGGCGGCGAGCGGCTGAACCACGAAATCCTGGGTATGGCCATCATCATGAAGAGGCTGGGGAGGATCGTCCAAGCGATCCGCCGAAGTCCGAGCGGGCCGTTTCTGCCGAATGAGCGGCTTGACCCCGGACAAATCGCCTTTTTGATCAAGAAGCCGGAGGCCGGCCCCGTAGTCGGTTTTCCGGACTGGTTGCTGGTGCTCCGCCCGCTCTTCTCTGGGATCTACACCGTAGACAACCTTGATTACGTCCAGCGAGACGCCTATATGACCGGCTTCTCGCTTGATATGGTGGACATCGAGCGACTGCTGCTGTACACGTTTTTCACGCCGAAGGGGCTGACCCTGCACAAAGCCGGAGAGTCGGCCCTGATGCGGTTCCTGAATGCGAAGGTTGCCCTCTATCTGAACGTCTACCATCACCGGACGACCAGAGCCATCGACTTACACGTCCAGGAGATCTTCAAGGAGACGATGGCGCGGATTGCCCCGTATAATCCGCATAAGGCGTTGGACCGATACCTGGAACTGACCGATTGGTCCATGCTCGAACGGGTGGGTGAGTGGGCCGCATCGAAGGATCCGCATGAGCGGACGCTGGGAGCGGAATGGGGAAAGATCCTGGGCCGGAACGTCAAGTGGAAGATGGCCTATGACTTTGTCTCCACCATCGAAGAGTCACAGCGGATGGTCCAGTTTCAGACTGCCACACATCTGGAGGAGGCGATCCGCCGCCATCTACCCAAGCGCCTGCATGGGATCGAGTTCAAGGTGGACATGGCTGCGCTCGATCCCCGTCCCATCAACCCGCTGGCCGAAGGGAGTAAGCGGATCTTCATGTACAATCCGGCTACCGGCGAGGTGTCGTCCAGACCCCTCATGGAGCTATTCCGCGATATTCCACCCAAGGTGGCCCGCTACCGGGTCTTCACCACAGATCGCCGGCATGTCAAGGCCCTCAGCGAGGCCTCTGAGAAGGCGCTGACCGGTTCCTCCGGCGAGTCGATCCCCACCAATATCTGAATCGCCGGAAAGCCCTGAAAAACGTTTGACATCTTGGTGAGCGCATGGCAAGCTACACAGCACGAAAACACACCGGTCAGGTGCGGCGGCGAGATGCATAACATCGTGGTCAGGGATACCGCGTGGAGGAATAGGCGATGTTCTATATGATCGAATTTGACCAGAAGCCAGGGATTAAAGGGAAGCAGGTAGCTGAAGCGTATCAGCGGTTTGCCACTCACTTCGCAAAGCTCCTCCCGCAGTTTAAACTTGTCGGTCTTTTCTCTCGTGACCTCTATCTGGGGCATCGCCCTCAGTACCTGGCGCTCTGGGAGTTCTCCGCCTATGCGGATCTCGACGCATGGGAGAAGCTCTGGACGACGGATGAAGAAGGGCGACGACTGGCCCAGGAGTTGAGCGAGCTTGCGCAAGACTGGGATGCCAAGGTGATGGCCAAGCTCATCTGAGATTGTGCTCGCCAAAGCTCCGGCAGGGCAAGTCGCACCATCCAGCCGGGGCTCCTTCCGCTTGACAAGCGTTACACAATACCGTACATACTCATTAAGATTCGCAGGCTATCGCGGCGGTGTAGCTCAGTCGGTCAGAGCACGCGGCTCATATCCGCGGCGTCACTGGTTCGAATCCAGTCACCGCCACCAACTCCTTCCGAACTGCTTCCAAGTAATACCGCATGCGCCTAGGACGCGCCCATGGACATGAAAGTCGGGCTCCGCACCCCCTCCCTCGAAGATCCAAGATCGATCCTGGAAGTTCCAAGAGCGATCTTGGATTATGCTGCTACTTCACGGGGACGGTGAGCGGTAGGTCCTTCTCCGAAATGGTGAACGCCAAGGCCTTGGCCGGCATGGTCGCGCTGAGGTTCTTCACGCGATGCACCTGTTTCGGCGGTTGATGGAACGTATCGCCTGGCTTGAAGGTGACGGGTGGCCTCCCTTTGGCTTCGAAGCTAATTGACCCCTCAAGGAGGTACGCCAGCTCTTCTCCGGGGTGGTAGTGAGGCTCGGTGGCCGCCCCCGGTGCAAACTCCACCAGGGCCAGCACAGCCTCTTTCCCTTCAATTCCTGCTAGATCCGTCTTTATGAGCACGGTCCGTTTCATCGGCGCTTGTTGCGCATTCAAGACCTGAGTCCCGATCACCCCCAGCGCGATCCCAACAATTAAGGTCAAGCTAAGCAGTAACCCCGTTCGCTTCATAATTCCCTCCTTTGTGATGTCAAGTCTTTGGCTCTCAAAGACGCTTGCTCGAATTTTTTGGAACCCGCCACTCTCCCCTCCGAGAGGGGAAGTACTGCACGAGCGCGGGTTGGATGGACGCGGTGTTTGGTATGGTTTCGATTGGAAAACATCTGCTATGCCGTACCGGATACTCTACCAATGTCTTCAATTTCCTGAAAAAGCGCGGGAAGATTGGGACGTTCAAAACTCATGTTTGGAGCAGGAATACGGTGGTGTTTGATGTCCGGTGGAATATGCTTGTGATGGGGCAGCATGGTAACCAACGTCGGGTCATTGGGATGCGGAAAATCATCGTACCAATACAGCCGCTCTTCACCACAATAGACTTCATAGCCATACGAGATGATGAGGCCCGCGTCAAAATCCACTTCTTCTCTCATGCGGAGCCGTAAGCCGTTGGTAAACATCACGTCGCCTTCGGCAATCCCGGTGTACGGGCTATCTGACCAGACGGCAACGGTTGAGCTTTGGATATTGGGCTGACTGAGCAATTCCGTGACAAAGCGACTATAGTCGCCCAGCGACCTGAGTGGGTTAGTGGCCATCAGTAAGCCGGCTGAACACGCAGGACTTTCGCCAGTTCGCGCCCTTCCATCTGCTCACGGTAGGCGGATTTGCGCCGTTGCCAAGTTTCATAAATTCCCTTCCAGCGACTGAAGTCAGCCCGGGTTTCGTCGTAGCCGTCATAATCAGCCAACTTACCAGACATGAGCGCGGCGTAAAAGTCATCACTCAACACGCCGTATTTTTCCTCATAAAGGGTCAGGCGGCGCTCAAGCAGTTTTATCTCAATGACCAACTCATAGATTTCCATTTCCAAACCTCCTCCCACTCGTTTCTACTGTCGATCGCCCAAAACGTCCCTTGACGCCGTTCTGTAATCGTAGGTCGGGTTAGCGTAGCGTAACCCGACAACTCGGCCACGGCGAAAGGCATATCAAAAGTGAACAGCGATGAGATCCTCTTTCCAGAGGGTCTCAAGTATCTCCGGTGTCGTGCTCAACTTGTGCCGGATGAATATCGTGTCTGTGCTCATTCTATCTTTCCTTTCAGGCGAACTACTGCGTATACTGACCGGCATAGTATGCGCAAACAGTGCGAACACGTCCGTGCGATTCTCGTTGCAATATGATGATCTCATGCCTTTTGGTGTCAAGTGGAAAGTGGAGCGATGATGGATAGGTACTGGTAAGGGATGGTACGGCTTTACGGGTGAGGCGTGATAGCAACAACAATAATCTCACCCCGCGTGGTCCCGTAGTGCCAGAAGATCCGGTAGGCCGCCGGCGTCTTACTCTCTGCGTAGGATGCAAAAACCTTTTCACCTAGCAGACCCTTCAGGCTTTTGTATTCGTGGGTATTGAGACTCGGATGGTGCAGGTTGGTTTCTATGAGGCCGAGAGTCTTTCGTATCGCCTTCAGGCGTTTCTCAAGGCCTTTGTCTTGCTCAAGCGCCTCTAGTTGCTTGCCTGCGGTCGGCGTGAATGTCAGCGTGAATCGAGGCAAGTTTAACCACTAATCGGTCTTGTTGTTGGCATGCTGAGCAAACGAGCCGATCTTACGTGCCTTGCCGCGTCCGGCTTCTTCTAAGCCTTGGCGCACACTCTCAAGTGAGGCCTTGCTGCTGTAAAGCCAGGCTTCATGGAGTGGAATGGTAGCTTCTGGAGAGAGCAGGATCTGACCCGCCTTGTTGCAAGCGATCTTGAAGCGCAGCCTTTCCACATCCTCGCCTATTACGGCCTGTAGGGCTTCGATAGCCTTAGTGAGGGCGATGCGCTTCTTGCTGTCCAAGGTGCCCTTTCCAACGAGCGTAAAGTGCTCGTCTAACAAAGCTTCATTGGCTGACATTATTGTGTAATCTCCTTTAGCTTCACTCCCACCGCTCGATCAAGACATACCCTCATGTCTTATCCCTATCTTGTGGACAAAAGGAATTTACCCACTTTCCCACAAATTGTCAAGTCCCGTTCTTCTTTACCTTACGCGGCAACTCGGCCCTCGCGAGATTCCTACGATAATCTCATGCCTTTTGGTATCAAGTAGAAAGTGGCGCCTTGGATAGTGACGCACATGTTTCATCTGGTCATGGAGCCTTGAGCGTGATAGTATTCGAGCGGTTTTGATGCGCTGTTGTTGGTGGAGTGATGGCGGCGCGTAGCGTCGTTGCGTTTGGCGTATAGCCACAGGCGCTAGTAACCAAGCGAGAGCAGAGGACATCAGGATGACGGCAAAGTCGCAAGAAGCTCGTTATAGTATGCTGGAGGTTGCACTGGCACAACTGGATTCGGTGGCGGAGCGACTCGCGCTTGACTCGGGCATTCACAAGCGGCTACGGCAGCCCCAGCGTTCCCTCATCGTGTCGGTCCCGACCCGGATGGACGATGGACAGCTCGAAGTCTTCACCGGCTTCCGGGTGCAGCATGACCTGACCTTGGGCCCGACAAAGGGCGGGATCCGCTATCATCCAGGCGTGGACCTGGATGAGGTGACGGCCCTGGCGATGCTGATGAGCTGGAAGTGTGCGCTGATCGGCCTGCCGTATGGAGGCGCGAAAGGGGGAATCTGCTGCGATGCGACTCGGATGTCGCAGGGCGAGCTTGAACGGATGACGCGCCGCTATACCTCGGAGATCCTTCTCGTTATCGGCCCGGAGCAGGATATTCCGGCCCCTGATCTCTATACCAACGAGCAGATCATGGCCTGGATGATGGATACCTACAGCATGCACCGGGGCATCACGACGCCCGGCGTAGTCACGGGCAAGCCGCTGTTGCTGGGAGGGTCGCTGGGCCGCGCCGAGGCTACCGGCCGAGGTGTCTACTATACTGTGAGGGCGGCGGCCCGTGAACATGACATGCCGTTAAAAGGGGCGAGGGTGGCGGTCCAGGGATTCGGCAATGTCGGTGCCATCGCCGCCAGGCTGTTGTACGAAGAAGACTGCCGGGTGATCGCGGTGAGCGATAGCAAGGGTGGGATCTATAACGCACACGGGCTCAATATTGCTCAGGTGTTGGCTGAGGATGCTGAGGGAGGCTCCGTCACCCAACACCGTGATGGCGATCGGATTTCCAACGAGGAGATTCTTGAGCTCGACTGCGATATCCTGGTTCCCGCCGCGACCGAAGGGCAAATTACGCAGAAGAACGCCGAACGTATACGGGCCAGGATCGTGGCCGAAGGGGCGAATGGGCCAACGACACCAGAAGCCGATCGGATCCTGGCGGCAAAAGGGACGGCTGTTATTCCAGACATCCTCGCCAATGCCGGCGGCGTGGCGGTCTCGTACTTCGAATGGGTGCAAGATTTGCAGCAGTATTTCTGGCACGAGCATCAGATCAATGAACGGTTGTCCGAGGTGATGATCGCCGCGTTTCAGCGGGTAGTGGCGATGTCGCGCAAGGAGCAGGTTGACCTGCGGACCGCCGCGCTGATGCTGGCCGTCAAAAGGGTGGCTGACGGCAAGCGACTCAGGGGGTTGTATCCATGACGCAGATCGCGAGGCTCATCGCCAGGGAGATCCTGGATTCCCGTGGCTACCCCACTGTCGAGGTGGACGCGGTGTTGGAGGACGGCTCCATCGGGCGAGCAGCCGTTCCCTCCGGCGCTTCGACCGGCCGGCATGAGGCGCTGGAACTAAGAGATGGGGATCCGGCCCGCTATGCGGGAAAAGGGGTACAACAGGCGATCCGCCATATCCACGACCTCATTGCCCCTGCCTTGGTAGGAAAACGGGCCGATGAGCAGGCGGCGATCGACCAGGCGCTCATCACGCTTGACGGGACCGAGAATAAGTCGAGGCTGGGCGCCAATGCGGTGTTGGGCGTCTCGCTTGCCGTCGCAAAGGCCGCCGCAGTCGCGCAAGGTTTTCCGCTCTACCGGTATCTGGGCGGCCAGACGGCGACAATCCTTCCGATTCCCCTGATGAATATCCTGAATGGTGGGGCGCACGCCGACACCAACGTGGACTTTCAGGAGTTTATGATCGTTCCTGTCGGGGCACCCACCTTTGCTGAGGCCATCCGGTTCGGGTCGGAGACCTTCCACGCGCTGGGTGGTGTGCTGGCTGGGCGAGGTTACAACACCACGGTGGGCGATGAAGGCGGTTTTGCGCCACGTCTGCGCTCAAATGTTGAAGCGATCGAGCTGATTCTGGAGGCGATCGCAAAGGCCGGGTATCAGCCCGGCAGCGACATCGCGCTGGCGCTCGACCCGGCAGCGAGTGAGTTCTTCGATGGAGGTAAGTACGTCTTCAAGAAATCTGACGGTTCGACCCGGGATGCTGAAGGGATGATTCGTTTCTACAGCGACTGGATCCGCCAGTATCCGATCGTTTCGATCGAGGATGGCTTGGCCGAGGATGACTGGCGGGGATGGAAGGAACTGACCGCTGAACTCGGGAAGAAGACACAACTGGTGGGCGATGATCTCTTTGTCACGAATAGTCACCGGTTGGCCCGTGGGATCAATGAAGGCGTGGCCAACGCCATTCTCATCAAGCTCAATCAGATCGGGACGCTGACTGAGACACTCCAGGCCATGGAGTTGGCGTGGTCTGCCGGGTACCGGAACGTGATCTCGCATCGATCGGGTGAGACCGAGGATACGACAATAGCCGACTTGGTGGTGGCGACGGGCGCCGGTCAGATCAAGTCCGGCTCCCTCAGTCGGACCGAACGGACTTGCAAGTATAATCAACTGCTCCGGATCGAGGAGGCGTTAGGGTCGGATGCGATCCTGGCGGCCCCCTTTGCCAAGGTGCAGTAAGGTGGTCACGGCCGACGGCTCCTTGAGGAGCCGCGTCCGCCAGCGGATTCGGACTCGCTCACTTGGAGTTCAGGCGCGACGCCGAGACCGGCAACCTGCCGTAAGCTCTCTTCGAACTCCTTTAACTTGGCCATCTCAAGCTTGAGTTTGCTCAGTTGTTCGGCTTGTCCTTGCAGGAGCGAGGTCATCGCGCGGTTTTCGCGCTCTAAATATTTCACACGGGTCAGGTAATACTGGCCTCGAACCAGGTTGAACAGCGTCAAGGTCGAGCCAACGGTCAGGCCCATCAGCACAATGCAGGAGAGGGCGATGATCCGCCTCGAAAGGCAAAACTGCCGCATGAGGCCGCCTTCGGTAAAGGCCATGATCGTGATGACCCCCCTAAAGCCGGCGCCGATAAACGATCCCAGCGACAACAGGCCGTGAAATATCCCTCTCAGTACCCGCATGTCCATCCCTCCTTACCAGCCCTCAACAGATTCTTACTCTTGCAGCCGAATAACTTATGGCCCTCCGGGCCATACCTGGCGCTGTCGGCTGAGTGCTGGTCGCTGACCGCTATATTCTCCGGAAATGATCGTAGCCACCGGTTAGTACGGTCGAACTGCCGTCTTGTCGCTCGAGTCGGCATCCTAAACCCGCCTCTCCGATCTTTCCAACCGCTGTGACAGTTGTCCCGTCAGGAAACATGGCGGCAATATCGGCAGGATCCCACGAAGAGGTAAAGAGCAGCTCGAAGTCTTCTCCTCCTTGAAGCGCCATGGCCAGCGGATCTTGACCGAAGCGCTGCGCGACGACTGATGCCGCCTGATCGATCGGGATCTGATCCTCTCTGATCTTCGCCGAGACCTCGCTTTCGCGGCATAGATGTGCCAGGTCAGAAGCCAACCCATCACTCAGGTCAATCATGGCTGACGCGACTCCAGCCTGCGCAAGGGCCCTTCCCTCCCGGATTCTTGGGATGGGGCAGAGATGTCGTTCGATGGTCTGTGTGAGAGCCTCCCGGAGAGAGATGGAGACGTCAAACGAGGTCTCAATCTGATCATCCCGGAGGCGGCAGCCGGCCCTGAGCGCCACGAGACCTGCTGCCGCCGCACCCAACCGGCCCGTGGTCCAAATCCGTTCCCCTGGTTTTGCCCCGGAACGTGTGACAGCCCTCCCTGCCTCCACTTCTCCTACCAGGGTCACGCCGATCGTGAGGGTGGCAGAGGCGGAAAGATCGCCGCCGATGACCTCGACCGCGAATTGCGCGCCTTCCTCCCGGAGGCCACGATAGAGCTCGTCGATGAACTCGATCTCTTCCTCCGGTGGGATGGCCAGTGCGACAAGCGCGGCACGCGGCAGACCCCCCATTGCGGCAATGTCGCTCAGATTTACTGCCATCGCCTTGCGCCCGAGACGAAAAGGCGTGGTGGTCTGCCGTGTGAAATCGACTCCATCAACAAGCAGATCGGTCGTGAGCAGAAGATCTCTGCCTGCTGTAGGCCGTAACACGGCGCAGTCGTCACCGATTCCAAGCAGGGCATCGTGTGGCCGGGGCAGCATGCTCCTGATCCGTTCGATCAGCGCAAACTCCCCAATAGCCGATACCCTCATCGAAGGCCCACCCGCGTGATCTCTTCATGCTTAGTTGTGCGCAACATCTCCTTCCTCAGAAAGAGCTTGTTGAGGTGAGATAACGTGCATCGCATACAGACGATCGGCCAGCCTGGCGAATTCATCGAGGCTCAGGGTCTCGCCGCGGCGCTTCGGATCGATGTCCGCATCCACCAGGGTCCGCTCCAGGGCAGTGGGCTCCGCTATGATGTCGGCGTGCATTAAGGCATTGCGCAGCATCTTCCTGCGCTGTCCGAAAGCAGCCCGCACGATGCGAAACAGCAGATCAGGGGATTGTACCGACACCCTGGGTCCGGGGAGCAGGTCGAGACGAACGAGGGTAGAATCAACTGCGGGCCTCGGGTAGAAGGCTGTCCTTGAGACCTGTGCCACCGCTGACACATCTGCCTCGTAGCGGCAACGGAGCGTCAAGGCACTATACCCCTCTTCATTGGGGGTGGCCAAAAGCCGTTGCGCCACCTCTCGTTGCACCATCACCAGGAGAAAGGAAAAGCACTGCCGTAGCGGGATCAACTGAAGGATGAGAGGAGTAGCCACCGAATAGGGAAGGTTTGAAACCAGCTTGGCCCGTTTATACGCTGGCAACATGTTACCGATTACGTCTATGAAATCGAATTCGAGGGCGTCATCACAGATCAATGAAACCTTAGGATGATTGCTGAGGCGATCCGCCAGCAGTCGATGGAGTCCCGGATCCCGTTCAATGGCGATCAGCCTACCCGCCCGTTCAGCAAGACCATCGGTCAGGACACCCGTACCGGGACCGATCTCCACCACGAGGTCCTGCGGCCCCACCTCTGCGGCGCGAAGAATCAGATCGCGGATCGCAGGGGAAATGAGAAAGCTTTGCCCGAGGCCTCGTTTCGGCAGCAGATGGTATTGACGGAGTAGTGTACGGGTCTCGTGCCCAAGAGAAGGCGGCCGATTCGAGTGGCTGGTCCCGCTTGCAAGGTAGGGGCGGGGTGTATCCCCGCCCGATAAACGGGAGGGCATTCAGCCCTCCCCTACGAACGCATCGCCATGGCTAGGGCGTCCCGGGTTGCCAGATCGAATTATCCAAGATCGCGTCCGTCAACTCTGACATGGTATCAGACATCGTGGAGAGCGTGGTGCTCAGGAAGCTCGCGGAGGGCTTAGGGTTACGCGGATTCTGGACAAAGGTCATGCCGATCCGTGTCGCGGCGAGTGGTGTCATCTCAGAATCCGGAAACTTCGCAATGAGACGATGAAAAGCAGCCTTAGCTGGCTCCTTCTGCTCGAGTTCCCAGAGCGACTCCCCAAGATAGTACAGGGCCTGATCCTCGTACTCGGAGCCTGAGTACTCCTTCAGAACCGACTCGAACCGCGGGATAGCCGCGCCATACGCTTGACGGTTAAAGTAAAACTTACCGACGTACAGCTCCCTCTCGGCGAGTCGCCGCTGACATTCTACTAATATGGCCTGCGCGTCCGACGCGAACTGGGAGTTACGGAATTCGCTGACCAGGGTTTGAAACTCTCTCGCCGCCTTTTTGGTCATCGTCTGATCACGATCTACCTTCTCCATCTGGCGGAAGTAAGACAGTCCCGTGTAATACTGAGCTTCATCAAGCTGCTCATGTTGGGGGAACAGTTCGATAAACCGTTGGTATTCGGCGCGTGCCTCATCGTATCTCTTCTCATCAAAGTAGGCGCGACCTACACTCAGGCGAGCCGTCGGAACCAATTCGCTTTCAGGAAATTGGTTAATCAGGCGCTGCAAGTGTTTGCGCCCATCATCGTACTTCTTCAGGGCGATGGCCGCATCAGCCAGACTCATCAGCTCCCGGTCCGAGCCGCCTTGCGGCTCGACTTGTTTCGGTGAAAGGAAGTCGAGAGTCGCGCACCCCGAGATCGAGAGAAGGAGAATCAGGCAACCCGTTACGAAGAATTGGCACCGCAAATAGGACCTCATATTGAACACCTCTGGCAGTGTGAGAAAAACCCGCCACCATCCTACTGAAGCAGACAAAAGGCTGCCGAAGAGCGATCGGATTGCAGATGTCGGATTGCTGAGTGGGCAAACAAGAGCAGAGGGGGGCGCCGTCAATCCGCAATTGATTTGGCGATCAGGCTGACTCGGCCTTCTTCTTATAGAGGATGATAGGCGGTTTCCGCTCGACCACGGTCTCGCGGTTGACAATACACTCCGCAATCCCCGACTGTGAGGGGACCTCATACATGATATCGAGCATGATCTCTTCAAGGATCGCCCGAAGGCCACGAGCGCCGGTCTGCCGCTTCGCCGCCTCCTGAGCCACAGCGCTGATCGCATCGTCGGTCAGAGTCAATTTCACATGCTCAAAATCGAAGAACCGCTGATACTGCCGCAAAAGGGCGTTCTTCGGTTCGACAAGGATCCGCACCAGCGCCTTCTCGTCAAGCTCGTGCACGACCGCCATGACCGGCAGTCGCCCCACCAACTCTGGGATAAGGCCATACCGGAGCAGGTCTTCCGGTTGGACATCGGCCAGCAGTTCACTGATCCGCCTTCCCCGTCTTGCCTGGATCTCGGCGCCGAATCCCATCGATTTCTGGCCGGTCCGATGTTCAATGGTCTTCTCCAGCCCAACGAATGCCCCGCCGCAGATAAACAGGATATTTGTCGTGTCGACCTGCAGGTACTCCTGCTGGGGATGTTTCCGTCCACCCTGAGGTGGGACATTGGCGACGGTTCCCTCCAGGATCTTTAAGAGGGCCTGTTGAACACCCTCTCCGGAGACGTCCCGCGTGATAGATGGATTTTCGGACTTACGCGCGATCTTGTCGATCTCGTCGATATAGATGATCCCTCGCTCTGCGCGCTCCACATCGTAGTCTGCAACCTGTAGCAGCCGAAGGATGATGTTTTCCACATCCTCCCCGACATATCCCGCTTCCGTGAGGGTGGTGGCATCGGCGATGGTGAACGGTACGTCCAGGATCTTGGCCAGGGTTTGAGCGAGCAGGGTCTTGCCGCATCCGGTTGGACCGATGAGGAGGATATTTGACTTGGTCAGTTCGACGTCGTCGAAGGTCATCCTGGCGTTAACGCGCTTATAGTGGTTATGAACGGCGACCGCCAGGCTCTTCTTGGCCCGGTCCTGACCGATGACATACTGGTCCAGGATCGACTTGATCTCAGACGGCTTGGGGAGCTCGCCGAGACCCTTGCTCTTTTCCTCCTCCCATTCCTCTGCGATGATATCGTTGCAGAGTTCAATACACTCATCGCAGATATAGACTGTGGGACCGGCGATCAGCTTTCGTACGTCGTCTTGACTTTTTCCGCAAAAGGAGCAGGTGAGCTTCCCCCCGCCTTTTACCGCCTTGGCCATCTACCCCTCCCCCTCGCGTTCCAGGTTTTGATCTCGAAGTGCCGGGCGAACGATCCGCCATATGCGGGTCTTCGCTTGCGCCACGCTTCCTGGAACACAATACTGTCCATGTACCCTCGATCGTGCAACGATGTTGCTCACAATGGCTACAGGGTCAACTGTAATTGGCGCAATTCTAGTGTAGTGCATCCAACGGTTCTTTACAAATCCCGTTCGCCCTGAGCCTGTCGAAGGGTGAAGTATTTTAATGGGTTCCGTTCATGGGTTCGACAAGCTCACCGCGAACGGGTTGTAAGGTATTGGTGAGTCACTATGCTAGACGAGTTAGTATAGCGTTGGCCATCTATAGCGCAGGGGCTGCGGCCGACAATGGAAGGCCCTCGCGCGAGTGGATCACCTCGTCAATCAGGCCATATTCTTTGGCCTCCTCAGGCGACATAAAAAAGTCGCGGTCGCTGTCTTTCTCAATCCGCTCCAACGGCTGGCCCGTGTGATTGGCGATAATTCGGTCCAACTCCTGTCGCATCCGAAGGATCTCTTTTGCCTGGATCTGGATGTCGGACGCCTGCCCCTGGGCTCCCCCGTAGGGTTGGTGGATCATGATCCGTGCGTGGGGAAGGGCATAGCGTTTCTTCTTGGCGCCGGCCGCCAACAGGAGCGCAGCGCCACTGGCCGCTTGACCCATACAGATCGTCTCGATGGCCGGCTTGATATACTGCATCGTATCATAGATCGCCAGTGAGGCAGTGACCGACCCGCCCGGTGAGTTGATGTAGAGGTGGATATCTTTGTCAGGGTCTTCGGCTTCCAGGAAGAGGAGCTGGGCGATCACCAGATTTGACTCGGCATCATCGATCGGGGTCCCGATGAACAGGATCCGGTCCTTCAGGAGGCGGGAGAAGATATCGTAAGCTCGCTCACCTCGGCTGGTCTGCTCAACCACCATTGGAATCAGTTGCATCACGTACGTACTCCCTTTATGTGGTGCTCAGGCGAGGGTCACGAGGTTGACCCCATCCACAACATTGGCCCGCTCATACAGAAGATCGAGCGCTTTCCGCTCCAGTAATTGCATTCGAATGGTTTCAATCCGCCCCTCCCGCTCTAGCAGCTTGCGGAAGGCTTCCGGTTTCTGGTTCAAGGCGACGGCGGTCGATTCGACCTCTTCGTGCAATTCCTCATCCGACACAACAATCCCTTCCTGCTTCGCCACCGCCTCCAGCAAGAGAGAATTTCGCACCCGTTTTAAGGCAAGCTCTCCCGCCTTGGTCCGCATCGCCTCTTCTTCACTCTGAGCGGAGGTTGCCTTGTGTCCGCCAACGCTCCGCCTCAAGTCAGTAAGGATCGCCTCGAGCTCCGCATCAACCAGCGACTCTGGAGGATCAAAGGGGTGGGCGGCACGCAATTTCTCAAGGATCTGGCTCTTCAGACGCCCCACCTGTTCCCGCTCCTTGTGCGCCAGCAGGTCTTGCTTTACCTTTTCCTTGAGTTCAGGGACATCCTTGCACTCACCCGCTGATTGCGCGAACGCATTATCCAGTGGCGGTACCCGTTTCTTCTTGACCTCTTTGAGGGTGACTCTGAAGAGTACCCGCTTTCCTGCCAGCTCCCGTCGTCCGTAATCGGTCGGGAATTCCAGGGAGAACTCCTTGACCTCTCCTTTCTTCAGACCATGGAGTTGGGTCTCAAACTCGGGGATGAACTGGTGGGCACCGAGAAGGATCGAGGCATTCCGGCCGCTTACGCCCTTGAGCGGTTTACCACCGGCAAAGCCTTCGTAGTCGACTACCAGGAGGTCTTCCTGCAAGCCGGGCCAGCCATCCATCGGCACGTACTCTGCCGCTTGCTCCCGAAGGTGCTCCAGAGCTCGATCTACCTCCGCATCCGTTGTCTCGACCTTCTCCTTGGTGATCTCAATCCCGGTGTAACCCGAGAGTTGGAGATCGGGTTTTACTTCGAAGGTAGCCCGGTAGCTGAAAGGCTTCCCCTCCTCACAGACTATCTCATCCAGTCTGGGCTCGTTCACCGGATCCAGATTGGCCTCCTTGAGCGCCTGACTATAGCTTTCCGGGACGAGTTCCTGGAGGGCCTCCTGCTTCGCCTCTTCCTTGAAGCGCGAACGCAAAACATCTCGCGGAACCTTACCGGGGCGGAAACCAGGCAGGCGGGCATTTTTGGCGAGGTGCAGATAGGCCGCCTCCAGCTTGTCCAGGAGGCTTTGGGGGGGCAATTCGATTCGAAGCGCGCGTTTGGTGCTGCTGATCTCTTCGATGTCTACTTTCATATGTATCTCGGAATTAGATGCCGGATTCATGGTGCGAGAGGGGGGACTTGAACCCCCATCCGCCAAAGGCGGACTGGATCCTAAGTCCAGCGCGTCTGCCATTCCGCCACTCTCGCGTGAGCCGCCGAGCAGGAACGAGAAAAACTATATCATACGGTGAAGCCTCTGTCTAGAAATCTACTTTCTCTGGACAGAGCTGGTCAGGTCAGTCCTGACAGAAAAGCCTCGGCAGGCGCGGGGAGAGGGCAGTGAGGATCTCGTACGGGATGGTCCCCAGTTGCGCTGCCCATTCTGCGATTGAGATATGTTCCTCCCCGTCGTGCCCAAGGAGCGTAACGATATCCCCATCGGACGCCTCCGGCACATCGGTGATATCGATCAGGCATTGGTCCATCGTGATCGTGCCCACCTGTCGAGCCCGCCGACCCTGAACGAGAAAGTCGATCCTGTTTGAGAGGGCGCGGGAGATTCCATCGCCATAGCCGATAGATACGGTAGCTAGACGCGTCCGGCGCGCTGTCCGAAAGGTATGACCGTAACTGACACCGGTCTCCGGTGGAACGGTTTTGACGAAGACGATCTTTGCTTTGAGCGCAAGGGCAGGGCGAAGAGCAACGACGGCCTGTAAGTGAGAGCTTGGGTATAGGCCATACTGAGCCAACCCGATCCGGACCAGGTCGAAATGGGTGTCGGGGAACGTCAGGGTAGCGGCAGAATTGGCCAGATGTACCAATGGAGGCCGAAGCCCCTGCCGCTGCAGCATATCCACTAACTTTGCGAACCGTGTGAACTGCTCCCTGGCTGTTGTGGGATCGACCGCGTCAGCCGTAGCGAGGTGGCTGTACAGGCTGACAACCGACACGCCCGGCAGGACCCTTATCGCGCTCAACAGCTCCTGAGCCTCCTGCCATGAGACTCCCAGGCGGGACATACCGGTATCGACCTTCAGGTGAATTGGGATCGGCCCCAGACCCGCCTCGGACAAGCGACGGGCCTGGTCGAGGCTGCAGACGGTCGGTTGCAGCCGATACTCGATAAGTGCGTCGATCTCCTCTTTGCAGATAACGGGGCCGAAGAGGAGAATCGGCGCGTCGATCCCCGCCATTCTTAGAGAGATTCCTTCTTCAACTGTGGCGACCGCAAGCCATGAGGCGCCGGCTGACAGCGCAGTCCGAGCGACCGCAACAGCGCCATGACCGTAGCCATCAGCCTTGACGACCGACATGAGCTGGGTTGACGGTTGTAGGAGCTGTCGGATAGCTGCTATATTGTGGCGGATCGCCTCGAGATCGACCTCCACCCAGGCACGGCGGGTCGAGGGAACCCGCTCGGCTGTCCAGCCGAGATCTTGATTAATGCCCATACATTCTGATCCTCAGGTACAACCGATGAGCTGTTGAACCTGTCCTGCGAACTCCCGTTCTCCCTTCGACACGCTTAGGGCGAACGGAATGGGCGTTCAGCCCAAAAACTTTCGTATCCAGGCCGCCCGGAGGATGAGATCGCTGAGGTCCTTGACATTTTCCTTTTCAACCCGTCTGATAATCGTTGCGGTGATTTCCCGGTGGGCGTGATCCTGGGAGAGAGTGGGACGGAGGAGTCGGACAGTCCTCCGGATCTCCTCCGCCTCAGTGAGGGGGAGGAGGGTGTACACCTCTTCGTTCAGATACTGCAGCGCATCCCCCAGGTCGACTTCGAACCCAGGGTCGATCTCCCGAAGCAGGGCCAGATCTTCCTGACCAAGGCAGGAAATGCCGAGGATCTCAGGAGGAAGACCTAAGGAGTAGAGGGCGGCACAGAAGGAGATGGCCCGGGGAAGCGAGACCCCGCCGATGCTCCGGCTGTAGCCGAACAGACCGATATGCAGTTTCCGCATTCGCCGCCTGGGAACGGTGGGGGCTATGTGATTCATCAGGGGAGCGATCGCTCGCACCTGGCGCTGATAACAAGCGGAGATCCGCTCAATCAGATCGACGATCCTCCCCTCCGGCTCCACCGGCTGGGCGCTCTTTCTGGGTGCGCGCTTCAAGGTCTCGATGGCCTGGATGATGGCGGGAGCCGGATAGTCGTACTTGAAGGCCGATTGGATCGTGAACGTCTGAATGCTCGGGTGCTCGGCAAGGTGTCGCTCTACGGTATCGGGTCGGAAGTTGCCCCGAAACGGGGCGCTTCCGGCCCCCAGGATCGGATAGATCGGAATTCCCAACTCCTCTTCCAGCCTGTCCAGGCGACTTAAGGCCGCCTTTACCAGGAGCCTGGCCGCCAGGCTTCCGTAGTTCAAGGCGGGATCGGATCGGGCTAAAAAGACGCGCTGGTACGAGAGGTCTTTGTCCTGAAGGTACGCGCGAATGATGGTATCGGCCTGAAGCAACGACTCCTTATCCTCGATCAAGGGGATGATCTGGATCGCGGTAGGGTGGAACTCGCCAATCCATTCTTTCAGAGGGATATCACCGGGGGTCAGAACCGCCTCCCCCTTCCCCGTGACGAAGACCTGATAGTACCGGCGCACACGGTTCAGCTCCTCCGCCGAGGTGGTCATGGGGAAGATGATTTCGAAGATGGGGGCGACATCCTCTCCGTAGAAGAAGCGGGCTACGTCGTTGGCTCTGGGGATTCCCTGGAGAACCTCAAGGAGGATCTTCCCCTGCGACTTTTCTACAGCAGGGTTTGGGACTCGTAAGGTCAGGAACATCTCCCGTCCCAGGGGAAACGCCCTGAAGAAGCCTTCGTAGGTCGTCAAGAGCTTCTCAACGACGAACTCATCGACCTCCTTCCCTTCGAAGTCCCACATCTGCTCATCACAGCCTAAATGGGAGAAGGCATAGTAGGCCTCACGGATCTCGTCCATTCCCTCCATGACAGGTCCCTGGGCGAAGAAGGGGACAGTGACGTTGTCCGGGTGCTGGGTGCTCATGCAGCGGGGGATGCGGGGGCGGGTCGCGATATCGATCACTGCGCTACTCTCGATCTGTATGCTGACTGGAATCCGGCTGATTATCCCTGAATACACGACTGACGAGAATATCTTCGGCCTCAATCGTGACCAGATCCTTTTTCGTCAGCGTATCTTTGTGCTGAGCGAACAGGCGGTTGGCCTGGCGCAGGCGAGCCCGATCAAGGGCATTCCGCACACTACGGGCATTGGCGAAGTTGGGCATCTGCATGCGCTTGAGGAGGTATTGATAAAAGACCTTCTCGGCCTCAGGGCTGAAACGGTATTGCTGCTTTTCCAACATCAGCTTGGCGATTGCGATCAGTTCTTCCGCCGTGTAGTTCGGAAAATCCAGGTGATGTGCGATACGGGAGGACATCCCCGGATTGCCCTGGAAGAACGTTTCCATACGGTCCTTGTAACCGGCCAGGATGACCACGAGGTCCTCCCGCTGATTCTCCATAACCTGAAGCAGGATCTCGATCGACTCCTGGCCGTAATCGCGCTCATTCTCCGAACGGTAGAGATAATAGGCTTCGTCGATAAACAACACGCCGCCCATCGCTCTTTTCAAGACCTCTTTGGTCTTCGGCGCAGTATGCCCGATGTACTGGCCCACGAGATCGTCCCGCGTGACCGCCGCCAAGGTGCATTTACGGATGTAACCCAGGCGGTGCAGAATCTCGGCCATCCGCATCGCGACGGTGGTCTTCCCGGTACCGGGATTGCCGGTAAAGCACATATGGAGGCTGGGCGGGCCTGACATCAGCCCCAGGCTTTTCCGCACCCTGTCGACCAGCAGTAAGGCTGCGATTTCCCGAATCCGCGTCTTAATCGGCTTCAGGCCGACCAGTTCCCGGTTAAGCTTATCAAGGATCTCCTGAATCTGAGAATCGCGAAAGACAGTATCAAGATCTACCGGCGTATCGTCAGAGAGTTGAGACGGGGTATGCTCTTCGGGGATCTGTTCGACGTTCGCGTCACTCATCGACTTCCTCGTTCAATCCCCCTCGCCCCCTTTTGGGGGAGAGGGCTGGGGTGAGGGGAGCTGTACAGTGTGGGAAGGGAAGGGGTCGAATCCCCTTCCCTTCCCATGATTGCCGATCGGTGCTCAGTCCGTATATCGCTGGCCTTCCGGTTTATCGGTAGCATAGCTGTGCACGACATAGTTGACAGTGCGGCCTTTGACTTCCTGGCGCACAAGGCCAAAGCCCGGCTCATGCGGCGGCCGGTGGACAATGAACGACAGCCGGATAGTTTCCCAGCCTTTGTTATGGTCGAAGGCGTTCACCTTGATATAGTGGTTGGGATAGGCCTTACGGCAGGCATCGATCTCATACATGATCCCCGCCGGGTCTTCCAGGTCGAACATCGGCAAGCCCCACATCTCCCAGAACGTATTGCGGGGGTGCGGGTCATCCGTAAACTCGACACTGACGGCCCATTTATTGTGTAACGCATACTCCACCTGTTTTCTGATCTGGTCGTCGGTCAGATCAGCCAGGAACGAGAACGTGCCTTGGGTAATTCGCATATTGCTTCCTCCCTTCTCACCTACACGGCCGTTGTCGTCGGAACAAAGTCCGCGGTATCGGTCGAGGCATAGTTGAAGGTAATATCCTTCCATACTTCCAGTGCCGTCCGCAATGGCTGGCACCACCGTGCGGCATTCGCCAGGATCTCCGGGCCTTCGTTGAAGTAATCGCGGCCCTCGTTGCGTGCCTGGACCATCGCTTCCAGGGCTACCCGGTTGGCCGTCGCGCCCGCCGCGATGCCGGTCGGATGACCGATAGTCCCGCCGCCGAACTGGAGCACCACGTCTTCTCCAAAGTAGTGGAGCAACTGGTGCATCTGTCCGGCGTGGATGCCGCCTGAGGCGACCGGCATGACCTTGCGGAGCGCCGCCCAGTCCTGATCAAAGAACAGGCCATTTTGCAGGTTCATCGGGGTATGGGTTTCCCGCAGGGTATCGTAGAACCCCTTGACCATATACGGGTCGCCTTCAAGCTTGCCGATGACGGTTCCGGCGTGGATATGGTCCACCCCCGCCATGCGCATCCATTTGCAGATGACGCGGAAGTTGACGCCATGAGTCTTCTGACGGGTATAGGTCGAATGGCCTGCCCTGTGCAGGTGCAGCATCATATCGTTTTTCCGCGCCCACTTGGATATTGACTGGATCGCGGTGTAGCCGATCACCAGATCGATCATAATAATGACGCTGCCCAACTCCTTGGCGAACTCGGCGCGCTCATATATATCTTCCATGGTGGCGGCGCTGATATTGAGGTAATGCCCCTTCACCTCGCCGGTAGCGGCTGAGGCGCGGTTGACCCCTTCCATCGCGAAAAGGAAACGGTCGCGCCAGTGCATAAACGCCTGAGAGTTGATGTTCTCGTCGTCCTTGGTGAAGTCGAGGCCGCCTTTGAGCGCCTCATACACGACGCGGCCGTAGTTTTTACCGGACAGCCCCAGCTTCGGCTTGATGGTGGCGCCCAGCAGCGGACGGCCGAACTTATCCAGACGCTCGCGCTCCACGACGATCCCGGTAGGCGGACCCTGAAAGGTCTTGAGGTAGGCCACAGGGAACCGCATATCTTCCAGACGTAGCGCCTTGAGCGGCTTGAAGCCGAAGACATTGCCGATAATGGAGGCGCTCACGTTGACGATCGAGCCATCTTCAAACAGGTCCAGATCGTAGGCGATGTAGGCGAAATACTGACCCGGGCTGCCCGGGACAGGATCGACCCTGTACGCCTTACCGCGATAGGCATCGTGATCGGTGAGACGGTCGGTCCACACTACTGTCCAGGTGGCAGTGGACGATTCGCCCGCCACGGCCGCGGCCGCCTCGTCCGGATCCACACCATCCTGGGGAGTGATTCGGAACACCGCAATCACGTCGGTGTCCTTCGGCGTGTATTCCGGCCGCCAATACCCCATCTGCTTGTAAGGGACTACACCTCCCGCTTTATACCGGTCTTTTGGATCCTTGTTGGTTCCTGCCTTAGCTGCTCCTGCCATGCTTGCCTCCCTTCAGTCTGCGTGTTGACTTTGTGTTACCGTCCTGATGTTTCGTTCCCTGGAACTCTCGGATGGTTTACTTCTGACCTTTATGCCTCGATGGGTCTGGTTGTTCAAACCCAACCCTGGGATGGCATTACTTTGCCACCCCTAATTATAAAGTCAAATAGAAAATCTTTGAGTCTGTCATAAAGTTTAGTTTATAGTATGTCATGTCTTTAGCGATTCCGTCCGGTCTATCAGTCTCAGGGCCTGAGGCGCTGCTTGACATCTCAACGGCCGACATAGTATAAGCTGTAAAGTGAGCCCGTCCCGTAGACTATTTGTTGTGCTTCGACGGGCTCAGCACGAACGGGAAAACATCAATTATTTCAATACACTTACCGTTCGCCCTGAGCATGTCGAAGGGTGAACGTGGGTTTACAGGACAGGCTTAGATGATCCAGCAACCGCATCCCAACAATCAACAGTTGTCCCCCAATGCCCCCGGCACGCCGAGGGCTCAGTCGTCCATGGAGAGCATAGCCCTCGAGTTCATCAAGGACGGCGATGTGGTCGGTCTGGGTACCGGACGGGCGGCGACCGCATTCGTCCGCGCCTTGGGTGATGCGGTGAAGACAGGTCTTCGGGTCACGGCGGTTTCGACTTCGCAGGTAACGGCCGCGTTAGCGGCGCAGCTTGGGATACCGCTGGCGACGCTCGACGAGGTGTCAAGTATCGACGTTACCTTTGATGGCGCGGATGAGGTTGACCCTCGACTCGATCTGATCAAGGGGTATGGCGGCGCGTTGATTCGGGAAAAGATCGTGGCCGCCTCATCACGACGGCTGGTTATCCTGGTAGGCGCCGAAAAGCTGGTACCGGTCCTGGGGAGCCGTGGCATCCTTCCAGTAGAAGTCGTGCCGTTCGGGCTGCCCCTCTGCAGGCGCCGTCTTGCAGAACTCGGATGCCGGCCGGCGATCCGCGAGCAGAATGGACAGCCGTTTGTAACCGACAACGGTAATCATATTCTTGACTGCAGTATCTCGCCGCTTCCCGACCCGGCCTCTTTCGAGCAAACGATTCTTGGAATTCCTGGAGTGGTCGGAACGGGGCTCTTTATCGGGATGGCTGACACGGTCCTGGTGCAGGACAGTGATACCGTCAGCGTGCAACACCGCGGAGACCGATGATGGGAGATCCCATGATCAATAGAGGCATCACCCTTACCCGTCATCTGCTGGACGACCGGACGCCGCTGGAGGGCGCTCTGGGCGCGCTGCTCATCAAGATCGGCTCCGCCTCGAAGCAGGTGGCGCGGGAGGTCAACCGGGCAGCGCTGCACGGCAGATTGGGCTATACCGGAGAGATCAACGTTCAGGGGGAGCAGATCGCCCAGCTCGATCTCTGGTCGAATGATATGCTCGTGGATGCGCTGAAGGAGACCGGCCTCGTCTGTACGATAGTCTCAGAGGAGATGGAGGCGCCGCTGCATGTCGATCGTAACTGCCATCCCGGAAGCTATGTGGTCTGCTTCGACCCGGTTGATGGCTCGTCGAACATCGACATCAACGGGACAGTGGGGACGATCTTTTCGGTGCGGCATCGGCGTGGTCATGGGCCGGAGCATATGGCGGCGGATATCCTGCGAAAGGGCACCGAACAGGTGGCGGCCGGCTATGTGATGTATGGTCCCAGCACCATGTTTATCTATGCCGCGGGCGATGCCGTGCACGGTTTTACATGGGATCATACGGCGGACGATTACCTGCTGTCGCATCCTGATATTCGGATTCCGCGACGGGGAAAAACGTACAGTGTGAACTGCGGGAACTACCATCGCTGGTTAGAGCCAACTCGCCGCGCGGTCGATTATCTGAGCACGCCGGACAAAGCGACAGGTCGCCCGTATTCGCTCCGCTATGTCGGGTCGATGGTGGCTGACCTGCACCGCACGCTGCTCGAGGGCGGAATCTTCATGTATCCGGGTGAAGCCGGCGGGGGCAAGAATGCCAACGGGAAGCTCCGACTGCTCTATGAGGTCGCGCCGATGGCCTACATCGTGGAGCAGGCTGGGGGACGGGCCAGTACCGGCGATGAGCGGATCCTGGATATTGAACCGTCGGCGTATCACCAGCGTGCGCCGATCATCATCGGCAGTCCCGATGACGTGGCTCTAGTCGAGGAGTTCTACCAGGGGAAGCGGTAGGACGCTTACTCCGCGATTAGTGTCCCCTCCGGGGGATGGTGGAAACCCCTCGCCTTCAGGCGAAACGAAGAGTGTGGGCGTATGGGCGTGCGCCAACATATCGCCTGGGCGCGCACACGACATGCGATCTCCAGGTCCACGTGATCTGGATCCCCAAGTATCGGAAGCCGCTGCTCGTGGGACCGGTCGCCATTCGTGTGCGCGATCTCATCCGCCAGATCGCCATCGAGCATGAGCTGTAGATCATCTCGGGCAAGGTGGCACGCGACCAGCTCCACCTGTTCCTCGTCTACCGTCCCCATCAGGATATCAGCACCATGATGCTGCAGTGGCTTGAAGGGATCAGCTCCCGGATCCTCCTTCAGGAGTCGCGCACCTTCGCAAGCTGTGCTGAGGCCGACATCTCTGGACGCGGGGCTATCTCGCCGTGCGCTCCGGGACGATTACCGATCAGATGGTTACCCAGTATATCGTCGAGCAGGAAAGGGAACCGGTCCAGGACGACAGTCGATGTCAAATCGACGACGGTCCGAAGCTCCCGCCTTCCAGGCGGTAGCTGTTCAGTTCCAATGCCGTCTCAAGCAGTTTTGCAGTCATAGTTACCTCTCGTGCTGGTCAGAGGGAGTATGGCGCCTCATTATACTCACACAAAATTTAAAAGAGGCACAATTTCCGATGATCTCTTTGAACACGGTCTAGCCGACCATTGATGCGCCGGTAGATCTGAAGGTATTGTCGCCTCTCGGCTATGTCCTGGAGGCGGTGCGGCATGAGACCGACTCAACTCCTCCTCATCATGCTGTCTGTCTCGCGTGTAAGTGTATTATTAGCGTGTTCGACGCTGCGTTAGGACGCATGCAGCCACCACAGACGGTGAATGAGCAGTTTCAGGTTCTGGGGTATTGAGTAGATTTGAGTATTACACTGAGTGCCAACTGGTAGGAAGGGCTGATTACTAAAGGGATAGTACGAGCTGCGGTGGGGGCGCACCCCCTATGGGCGCCCTTATATGCTAGGCACGGTGGAGACTGGTTGAGGACTTGACGGGTAGTGTGCTCACATGAGGTTTGATGAAGCCCTTCGGGCTGCTCCTTTTTCGCCTTTTTCATCTTGACAGGTATCCGATGCTATAATATGGATACCGCGTTTGGGGTTGAAGGAGATGGGGTTTGTGGGGAGATAGCCCTGCGAGAGCTGTCGCTGAAGGCGGGCCCAGTGATTTAGTGGCGTCGCGAAATCTGTTGTCACAGTAGAGGTAGGCGTTGGCCGATCAGAGTACCACCGGAGGGGATCGAGAAGATCAGTTGATCGTGACGCCGGAGGAGAGCAATGCGACCCTCTGGTCACGGCGGGATTTCTGTTCTCTCGCAGGGTGGTGTGGGATAGCGGCTTCGCTCGGTGTCGGCGGTGTGGCGTTCGGGCGCTTTATGTTCCCCAGAGTGCTCTTCGAGCCGGTAGCGGTCTTCAAGGCCGGCCTGCCGGAGGAGTACCCGGTCGGAACCGTGAGCGAACGGTGGAAGCAGGAAGAGCGCGTCTGGATCGTCCATGAGCCTGACGGATTTTATGCGCTTCTTGCGATCTGCACGCATCTTGGCTGTACCCCAAACTGGTTAAATGCGGAGAGCAAGTTCAAATGCCCCTGCCACGGCAGCGGTTTCCGCAAGACCGGAATCAACTTTGAGGGTCCCGCCCCTCGGCCGCTTGAGCGCGTCAAGATCACTCTGGGTGACGACGGGCAGCTTGTGATCGATAAGAGCGTACAGTTCCGCTTCGAGAGAGGCGACTGGACGAAGCCTGGGGCGTTTCTCAAGCTTAAGGTCTAGTGGTGAAAGGGTTCGATCCCGGATGCCCAACCTGAGCGAGTTAAAGAAAAAGATCGTCGAGTCCCAGCTATGGCGCTCGATGTTTCGCCATGATTATCTGGATACCCCGCGCAACCGGGTGCTGCAGATTATGGCGAATGTCTGGCTCCACCTGCACCCTCCCAAGATTCGACGTCACGCTATCAAGCTTCGCTTTACCTGGTGCATGGGCGGCATCACCTTCCTGATGTTTCTCGTGACGGTAGTGACCGGTGTTATCCTGATGTTCTACTATCGTCCGGTGGCCGAGTACGCCTATGCCGACATGAAATACCTGCAGTACGATGTCCCGTTTGGTATGATCATGCGCAACATGCATCGGTGGGCGGCCCATGGCATGGTTATCACGGTCTGGCTGCACATGTTCCGCGTCTTCATGACCGGTTCGTACAAAGCACCGAGGGAGTTCAACTGGGTCGTCGGGGTCATACTGCTGACCATCACGCTGCTGCTGAGCTTTACCGGCTACCTCCTGCCATGGGACCAGCTTTCGATCTGGGCTGTAACGGTTGGGACCAATATGGCCCGCGCCACCCCACTTCTTGGGAGTGAGGGCCCATTTGGTGAAGTGGTCGGCGTCACTCCGCGATATGACGCCAGGGCCTTCTTGCTCGGGGGCACCCTCGTTGGACCTCCTGCGCTCCTCAGGTTCTACGTGCTGCATTGTATCTTCTTACCGATCCTGATCAGCCTCCTCATGATCGTACATTTCTGGAGGATTAGGAAAGACGGAGGGATCTCGGGCCCTCTGTAGCTGTCTCGTAGATCGTTGCTGGCGCGGCGTGTTGCGCGGTCATGGTACGACAGATGCTGTGCGTGAAAGGACTGAACGAGAGCGATGGTTGAAGCAAAAGAGAACCCGGAAGCGAAACCGGCCGTACAATCTGAGGGGGCGAGTCAACCCGCAGTGCCCGATAGAGTCCATGTCTGGCCCTACCTTGTCCGCAACGAGTTCATCTGCGCGATCATTGTAATGGTGATTCTGACCGTCTGGTCGATCATGATCGATGCCCCTCTGGAGGAGTCTGCTAATCCCACCCAGACCCCCAATCCAAGCAAGGCTCCATGGTATTTCCTGGGGCTTCAGGAAATGCTGGTCTACTTCGATCCTTGGTTTGCCGGCGTCGTCCTGCCCAGCTTGATCATTGTTGGACTGATGGTCATCCCGTACATCGATATTAACCCCAAGGGTAACGGGTATTACACCTTCAGAGAACGGCCGTTCGCTATTGCGACGTTTCTCTTTGGCTTTTTCTTCCTGTGGGTCTCGCTGATCATCACGGGTGTCTTCTTCAGGGGCCCCGGGTGGAATCTATTCTGGCCGTGGGAGACCTGGGATCCCCACTTGGTCGTTGCGCTCACAAATGTCGATCTTCCCGCCTGGGGTCCGTTCAAGTGGATGGGCAACCCCAAGGTCTTTGGGGTTGAGGTGATCGGGTTTGCGTTGATCGTTCTCTACTTCAGCACGGCGGTCGTGTTTTACTACTTAAGACGGGATATGAGCGACGCTATCCGTCAATTGGGCCCCGTGCGCTACGGAATCGTTGCGTTCCTTTTCCTGACGATGATGAGCCTTCCGATCAAGGCGTTCCTCCGTCTGGCATTCAATATCAAGTATGTCTGGATGACGCCCTGGTTCAATATTTAACGCCACAGTCGAGGATGCCTGGTGCAGTCGTGGAGAGGGTGGCGCACGAGTAAGCTGGCAGAGCAGCGATCCTTACGGGTCGTGTTCTTTATTTCGAGTCTGCTCTTTGTCCTGGTTACCGGCTGGGCAGTATGGAACGAAGCGAAGACCAGGCGCCCGTGGAAAGCATACCAGCAAGAGTTCAACCGGCTGGAACATGATCGGGTCGTTCGTGAACTCGCTGTGGAACGATCGAGGTTTGATGCGCCGGAAGTTCGGACTACCCTCGCCAAGTTGCAGAAGGACCTGAAGGCGGCGCAGGCGAGGTTGGCCGGACCCGAGTCCGCTAAAGCGCAGCAACTCCTTGCGCAACGTGAGGCCGAGTACGCAGAGATAAATATGAAGGCCCAGTTTATCAAGAGCGAGCTGGATGAAGCGCTCTATTGGGTGGAGCATGCCATCCAGAGCAAACAGGACAGCACAAAGCCCCGAGCGAAGGCGGCAGCGATTGAAAAGCAGTTGCAAGGACTCACCGCGCAGGTGAATATGGCGAATACGCGGATGGAGGAAGCGCGGGAGGCCGTCAAGCGGTTTCAGGCCGATGTGGATGCCATTCAGGCCAGGATTGACGAGCTGTCTGCCCCGGTGATGACGCTTGAGCGACGATTGGAGTCAATCAGGGCTCGTCCCCTCGAGGTCAAGCAGATTGTGGTGGAGGGCTTGGCGACCAACGAGTTCAAAGAGCCTATCCTGACCGTAGATCGCTGCACCACATGCCATCTTGCGATCGATCGGCCCGGGTTTGAGCAGGCCAGGCAGCCCTTTCGTACCCATCCGTATCGGGAGGTCCTGTTTGGCCAGCATCTGATCACCCGATTCGGTTGCACATCGTGCCACCAGGGACAGGGGCCGACCCTCGATGTTGAGGCGGCGCACGGCGAGGTCCTTCACTGGGCGCGTCCGCTGCTGCGGGGCGACTTCGTACAGACGAGTTGCAGAAAGTGCCATGCTGAAAAGAAGGAGTTCGCCCTGGCGCCCATCTATTCGCGCGGCAGACAGATGGTGGAGGAGCTTGGCTGTTTCGGGTGTCACATGATGGCGGGATTCGAGAAGGTTCAGAAAGTGGGACCGGATCTGACGCGGATCGCCAACAAGGTCGATCCGAGCTGGCTGGTTCGGTGGATTAACAAGCCGAGAGGGTACCTTCCTAAGACGAAGATGCCTAATTTTGGCCTGTCTGATGAGGACGCATTGAGCATCGCCGCCTATCTTCTCAATACGTCCCAGCCTATTCCGGAGCTTCATGGCGAGTTCAAGGCTCCCGCTTCAGTGGAACGTGGAAGGGAGATCGTAAGCACGGTTGGCTGCCTCGGCTGTCATCGGGTCCCTGGTTTGGAGGCGAAGATCCCGCCAGCCGGCGCTTCGCCCGCTGTGCCGTCGGTCCATACCCTCGCAGTGCCGCCGGATAGCGAAAAAGAAGCACCGGGGGGAGCCGCCAAGACCGCGTCTGAACCGAAACCGATGAAAGCCTGGTTGGTCGCGCCTCCTCCCTCGCCGGAGAATCAGGATTTCGCGCCGGATCTCTCAAAGATAGCCAGCAAGGTGAACGCGGATTGGCTGTTCGCCTGGGTCAAGAATCCGAAACAGTTTCGGCCAACCACCCGGATGCCCAATCTGCGCCTCTCCGACGACGATGCTCGGGCAGTGACCGCCTTCCTGATGACGCTAGGGCAGAAACAAAGGGTTGGCGGTCTGGAGCAGGAGGTGAGGAAGGCCGAGCGGATCGCGGCGGGTGAGCGCCTGATTCGCAAGCGGGGCTGTTTTGGCTGTCACGACATCAAAGGGTTTGAGACGTCGGAGAAGATTGCGCCGGATCTCAGCAACTTCAGCCAGAAGCGATTGCAGGAGCTGTTCTTCGGTGAGGCAGTCCAGGTGAAGCAGACCTGGCAGGATTACACCTTCTGGAAGCTGAAGAATCCCAGGATTTATGCCACCGAACGGGTAGAGCAGTTGATGCCGAACTTCGGCTTCACCGACGAAGAAGCGAAGACGCTGAGGGTCTTTCTCAAGAGCCTCAGCACCGAGCGTGTTCAGCCGCAGTTCCAGCGAAGCCCTTCCGATGAGGAGCTGGCTATTCAGAACGGGCGAACCCTTGTGAAACGCTACAACTGTAACGGGTGTCACGTCATCGAGGGGCAGGGTGGCGCAATTGCTCCGTTCTACGCCAACGAGACCAGGATTCCGCCTCCCCTTGAGGTGGGGATGATGCATGAGGGGGAGAAAGTTCAGGCCACCTGGCTGTACCAATTCCTTGGACGACCTGTACCACTCAGGCCGTGGCTTGACGTCCGGATGCCGACATTCGGCCTCAGCATCGAGGAAGCCACCACCCTGACGAAGTATTTCGCGGTGATGGGCAAGCAGCAGGTTCCCTATGAGTACGTCTCGGTGGGGGAGCCGGCCCCTGAGCTGATGAAGGCCGGTCGATTGCTGATGTCGAAGGACTACTTTGACTGTTTCACCTGCCACCAGCAGGGTGAGAAGAAGCCCGAGGGCCCGTCGGAGGGCTGGGCGCCGGATCTCAGCCTGGCCAAGCGCCGATTGCGGCCGATCTGGATCGGCAAGTGGCTGAAGGATCCGCAGAAGATCCAGCCCGGAACCAAGATGCCCAGCTACTATCCGGACGGTCCGGACGATATTCTTGGGGGGAAGGAAGACCGACAGATTCAGGCGATCACTGAATACCTGATGCACCTGGGAGAGAACTGATTCGTCTTGTCGGCTTAATGAGAGAAGTCCAACGAAACTGAGTTACACACCAGAAGAAGGAGGCGATGCTCCATGCGCAGGAAGCGCGAACTGATTGCAGCGACCGTAATGGCGGGATTCTTCCTTGGGACCGTTGCTCAGGCCCTGGCTTATGAGGGCGGCGAGGTGAAAGACGGCGGGACGATCACCGGTACGATTAAATTTGCCGGGACCCCACCAGTCAGGAAAGAGCTCCAAGTGACCAAAGATAAGGAGGTCTGCGGCAAGGATAAGCACCTGAGCTGGGATCTCATTGTCGGTCCTCAGAAAGGCATTGAGAATGCTGTAGTGCGATTGATTGATGTGAACAAAGGGGAGAAGTGGGCGACCACGAAGGCAACAGTGGATCAGCATGGGTGTGTGTATGTGCCCCATGTCGTCGTGCTTCCGGCTGGTGGCACGCTGGATATCCTGAACAGCGATGGGATCCTCCACAACATCCATACCTATAGCTCGGTGAACGCATCGATCAATAAGGCCCAGCCGAAGTTCAAGAAGGTACTGACTGAGAAGTTCGAGAAACCAGAGATTGTCAAGGTGACCTGTGATGCCCACAGTTGGATGCTTGGCTGGCTCATTGTCTCCGACCATCCGTACGTGGCTGTTACCAACGACAAGGGTGAGTTCACCCTCAAAAATGTTCCACCGGGAAACTATAAGCTCGAGGTCTGGCAGGAGACACTCGGTAAGAAGGTGCAGAACATTACCGTCAAGCCGAAGCAGGAGACCAAGCTCGCTATCGAACTGGCAAAATAGAAGACATTATCCTGCTATGGTTGCAGGACCGACATATAGAAAACCGTAGGGGCGACTCGCGAGTCGCCCCTACTCATGGGGGAGAATATGGCGATCGCAAAGAAATACGCGTACTTTTTCGGAAAGGGTCGGGCTGAAGGAAGGGCCGAGCAGAAGAATCTTCTCGGAGGAAAGGGGGCGAACCTCCATGAGATGACTACCCTCAAGATTCCCGTGCCGCCTGGCTTTACCATCTCTACGGAAGCCTGTATCGAGTACGTGCAGCGCGGCAGGCGTTTCCCTCCCAAGCTATGGGCGGAGGTCGAGGCGGATATCGCCAAGCTGGAACGGGCTATGGGAAAGCGATTCGGCGATTCGAAGGATCCCCTTCTGGTCTCCGTCCGCTCTGGAGCCAGGATCTCTATGCCGGGGATGATGGATACGGTGTTGAACCTGGGATTAAATGACGTAACGGTCCAAGGCCTCATTCAGCGTTCACAAAATCCTCGCTTTGCTTACGATAGTTACCGGCGACTTCTCCAGATGTTCGGAGATGTGGTGCTTGGTATCAAGAAAATAGCCTTTGAGGGGCTCCTCAGCGAAAAGAAGCGGCAGAAGGGGGTCGAGGCCGACACGGCACTCAGCGCCGAAGATCTCCAGGACCTCGTTGAGCAGTTCAAAGGGGTCATTCAGCGCGAGACGGGGCAGGCGTTTCCGCGGGATCCGAAGGAGCAGCTTCGAATGGCCATCGGCGCCGTATTCGAGTCCTGGGACAACAAACGGGCCGTTGAGTACCGACGGATCTATAAGGTTCCGGATAACTGGGGTACTGCCGTGAATATCCAGGCTATGGTCTTCGGCAACCTGGGGGAGAATTCCGGGACCGGGGTGGCCTTTACCCGTGATCCGTCTACGGGGGAGAAACGCCTCTACGGCGAATTTCTTCCTAATGCCCAGGGGGAGGACGTGGTGGCGGGGATCAGGACCCCGCGTCCCATCGTGGCCATGAAGGAGACCTGGCCTCAGGTCTATCGGCAGTTTGAGCGGATCTGCCGAACCCTCGAGCACCACTATCGGGACATGATGGACATTGAGTTTACCATTGAGGATGGAAAGCTCTATATGCTGCAGTGCCGCGTCGGCAAAAGGACTGCCCACGCCGCCATTAAGATCGCCGTTGATATGGCCAAGGAGCGGTTGATCGATCGGAAGGTAGCTGTCCTGCGAGTGGAGCCCTGGCAACTCGAACAGCTTCTGCATCCCGCGATCGATCCGAAGGTCAAGGTCCAGAAGATCGCGAGTGGTCTCCCAGCCTCGCCGGGAGCGGCGGTTGGAAAGGCTGTCTTCACTGCGGAGGAGGCGGTCGAAGGAGCGGAACGGCACGAGAAGGTGATCCTGGTCAGGCCTGAGACCTCCCCGGAGGACATCGCGGGCATGGTTGCCGCGCAGGGGATCCTCACCGCCAGGGGAGGGCTTACCAGCCATGCCGCGGTGGTCGCCAGAGGTATGGGAAAAGCCTGCGTCGTCGGTTGCACCGACATCTTCGTCAACGAGGAAGAGGGATACTTCCAGACAGCGAATCTGACCGTCCGACGAGGAGATCCGATTACCATCGATGGCAGCACAGGTAATCTCATCCTTGGGGAGGTCGCGTTGACCCAGCCTGAAAAACTGACCGGTGAGTTCGGAACCTTAATCTCGTGGGCGGATCGCTTCCGAACAATCGGTGTCAGGACCAACGCGGACACTCCGAGAGACGCGCAGGTCACGCGACAGTTCGGGGCCGAGGGAATCGGCCTCTGCCGGACCGAACACATGTTTTTCGAGGGGGATCGAGTCGTCGCCGTGCGAGAGATGATTCTGGCCAAGGATGCTGATGAGCGGCGGAAGGCCCTGGCCAAGCTGCTGCCCATGCAGAAGCGGGACTTCAAGGCGATCTTCGAACTCATGGATGGCCTTCCTGTTATCATCAGGACGCTCGATCCTCCCCTGCATGAGTTCCTGCCGAGGAAGGACGAGGAGATTCGAAGGGTGGCGGAAAGCATGGGGGTGTCGGAAGAGATCCTCAAAGAAAAGGTCCGCACCCTGCAGGAATTCAACCCGATGCTTGGCCACCGTGGCTGCCGCCTCGGAATCAGCCACCCCGAGATTACTGAGATGCAGGCTCGGGCGATCTTCGAGGCGGCCTGTGAACTGAAAAAGAAAGGGAAGCGTCCATTCCCGGAGATCATGATCCCTCTCGTTGGCCACGTGAAGGAGTTTCAAATCCAGCGAGAGATCGTCATCCGTGTAGCTTCCGAGGTGATGAAAGCGTACGGCGTGAAGGTCCGCTACCTGGTTGGAACGATGATCGAGCTGCCCAGGGCCTGTATTGTGGCTGATCAGATTGGAGCGGCGGCCGACTTTTTCTCCTTCGGGACAAACGATCTGACCCAGACCGCTTTTGGGTTTTCGCGGGATGACGCCGGCCGGTTCCTCCCTCTGTATTTAGAGGAGGGGATTCTCCAGACGGATCCCTTCGCTGTACTCGACGAAGAAGGGGTGGGAGCGCTGATGCGGATAGCGATCGAGAAGGGGCGAAAGGCCAAGCCAAGCCTGGAAATCGGCCTCTGTGGCGAGCACGGGGGGGAGCCCACGTCCGTTGATCTCTGTCATCGGCTGGGCTTGGATTACGTGAGCTGCTCCCCCTACCGGGTCCCCATCGCGAAGCTGGCGGCGGCCCATGCCGTTCTGAAACGACAGGTCAAAGTCAAAGAGATGGGGGAAAAGTAGGTCGAGGAAAGACAGGTAGATAGGCTGAAGGCTGAAGACCGAAGACTGAAGACTGAAAGGAACAGAGGTTCTTACCTAACAGCCTTCAGCCTTCGGTCTAAACCCCTCGTTACTTCGGTAGCGCTGGGGCGGCCATCTGTAGCGTGGGACAGCTCAGCGACTTCAGGAACGCCACCAAATCTGCCTTTTCTGTGGCCGTAAGGTTGAGCGGCTTGATCTCGTTCGACAGATTCGGGTTCTTGATGCCGCCCTTATCGTAGAACTCGATCACGTCCTCCAGGGTCTTGACGCTGCCGTCGTGGAGATAAGGGGCGCTGGCAGCGATGTTGCGCAGGGTCGGCGTTTTGAACGTACCTTTGTCGGACTCTTTCTTGGTGATGGTATATCGTCCCAGATCAGGATTCGGCTTGTCGAAGCCGACGCCGATATTGTGGTATCGTTCATCCGTGAACGCGAAACCGGTATGGCACCGTACGCAATTCGCCTTCTCTCGAAAGAGATGAAGCCCTCGCTGCTCACTCTCTGAGAGCGCCGTATCGTCACCATCCTCATATCGGTCGAACGCTGAATTTCCACACACGAGTGAGCGCTCGAATGCCGCAATGGCCTTTGCCACACTTGATGCGGTAACGTCTGTCCCAAATACTTGTCTGAACTGCTCCCGGTACCCTCGAGTAGCGCTCAGCGTAGCAACCATTTTTTCCAAGGTGTTGCCCATCTCGATCGGGTTCTTGATAGGACCGAGGGCTTGGTCCTCAAGGGAGGCCGCTCGTCCATCCCAGAACTGCTCCTGGCTGAAGAGACGATTGATCGCCACGGGGGCGTTGCGCCCTCCGACCTGCCCTTTAATCCCTGTAGAGGTAGGACGACCGTCGGAGAACCCTTTATCCGGTGCGTGACAGGTGGCGCAGGAAACGGTTCCATCGGCCGAAAGGCGACCGTCAAAGTAGAGCTGTCGCCCGAGTTCGATCTTCTCGGCTGTCAGCGGATTGTCCGGAGGAATGTAGGCGGCTTCTTCCTGCAGTCCCAGGGGTAATGTGAGCTTGTAAGGCCCTTGTGCTCCGCTCTGGCTGAGAAAGCCGCCGACAACAATCAGGGCGGCAATGATCGATACGCCTTTTGCCCATCGCCCCATGTTTCTTTCCCTCCCGGTTTTCAGGGGATTACTGTATCAATATCCCTGCGGTAATTTACAGCCGAATAATCTCTATAACGGTCAAGAAAATATAATCTCTTGTGAAGCCTGAAACTGCTGACCGCGACTATTGGTCACAATAATCCGGATGGTCGACTCCTTCATCGCTCTCAGTTTAAACGTAATGAATGGATTATCGCTGATGGCGGGAGTCATCTCGTAACGACTTACCGGGTCATCCCCATAAAAGACCTTCATCTCTTTCACGTAAAAGGGCTCGGCGGTTTGGAGAAACTTCTCGCCTTGGAACACTAAGCCGGTCCGACTCGGATGCTTGAGCTTTATCTGTACCTGGATAATTTCGCCTCGCCTGATTTTCCCCCGCTCGACCAGCTCGGGAATTCGGATGACCGGCGGATGAATGGTGTCATCGTGTAGTGCGTCGTCCCCCCCTTCCGCAGCGGTTGCGCACCCTCCCCCTCCCTCAGGAATCGTAATCGATTGGCTCGTTGTCCAACGCCCGTGGCGGGTGCACTCGGCAATGACCCGCACAGCGGAGGTACCGCTGTGTATGCGGGCTTGAACCGAGAGATAGGCATGCCCATTGGCTGGGCTCAAGTAGAAGATTCCCTTTGAGGGGATCGGATCGCTTTCATTCAGGATCTGGAGACTCTTGATATAATGATCCGGTTCCATCGGGTGGCGTATCTCGGCTACGATCGGGACATGAGCGCCATTACGCGTAACGGACGGAACCCTGAGGATAGGCAGATAAGACTGGTCGGCAGGGGGCGGAGTGCTCGAATCATTGGGGTGTTGCACCTCAGAGGCGAAGGCATCGGCCAGCCGGCCGGTCTCTTGTGCAGTGTATCCTACAGTTGCCAGGATCGAAGCGAGACGGAGAAAGCCCCGTCTCGACATTGCGCGTTCCCCCATTGAGGTACGCCCTCCGTCTCTGTTCCCGTCCATATCTGGCATCGAACGCCGATCTATCAGAGTGCTCCGAATCAGTGCCGTCCAGGGTCAAGCTTCGAACCACGGGTAGACCAGTAGATATACGTCTCGAGAGCCTTCATGGCGTCTGAATCGGTCTCGATCTTTTCCCCTTCGGCTGCCTTCTCGATACACCAGTTGATCATATCTCGGAGCGGCGCAAACTTATTGACCTGTTCCTGGAACTTTGGAAATGTGTACGGGTGAGTATCCGACGCGAAGGGGTGACACATCGCGCATGCCATCCCGGTGTTGGAAAGGGTTACGCCAAGCCGTTTCTGTGTGGCCTCATCGCCGTGAAAGAGCAGGTCGCCAACCTTGACCTGCTCCATGAAGACCTGCTCGAATGCCTTGAGTTGCTCAGGCGTGTGCTTAGCCTTATGGGCGAATGCCGGATTCGGTCCGGATGTGACGACGAGGAGCAGGCATAGGGAGGCACCCAGTATGGTTTTCATCTTACGTGGACGCTTCATCGTGGTCCTCCTCTTGGATGTGCGACCAACCAGTGGTCACTTGTACGCGCCGTAGTACGGCCACTCACGGTCGGCGAGTCGTGGGCTCAGAATCTGATTGGCGTTATCCGCGCACCCCGAGTCCCATGGCGTCTCCCCAAGGATGTCCTTTCGCCACATCACGTAATCATTTTCGATCTTCTCCGCGGCGCTCACGGTGAGTTTCGACCAACCCACCCCATCGAAGGGATCGCCAGGATCCACTCGGACCACACACTTGGTTAAGGCCGGTACCCCTTCAGGCGCATACGGCCAAGTCCAGGAGGTGGCCAGCATCCCGATCGAACGCACCTTACCGATCTCGTTGTACAGGACTTGATGAGTGTGACCGTGGATATTAGTGACGTTGGTGAACGGCGCGAGAACCTCGTGAACCTCGCGCCAGTCCCGTACCCAGAAGTTCCAAGGCGGGTAGTATTCGTACAGCGGGTTATGGCTGAAGATCACGACCGGCTTATTCTTTGGCCAGGTGGAAAGGGTCGTGGAAAGCCATGCGAGCTGATCGCGGCCGACACCGGCCCACGCGCCGGCCACACTCCCATCCAGGGTCGCCATATGGCCCATCCGCTCTTTGGGAGTCATCTTCTTGGCCGTCCAGTAGTCCGGACCGCGACTGACTGTATCGAGCCCGATAAAGCGGACCCCTTTGTGGTCGAAGGTCCAGGAGGATTTACCGAAGAGTTTCTCCCACTTCACGCCCATATCGAGGTACCAGTCGTGCTCCCCGGGGATGAAGACCTTTTTGATGGTGACCTCTTTCAGGATCTCGGCCCCGAGGTCCAACTCGACCGGATCCCCAAGTTGCGCCAGGTCACCTCCATAGATCAGAAAATCAGCAGGTGGCGACATGGCCTGGACATCTTTCACCGCACGGGTCACCTTATCGATGAAACGCGTGTTGAGCGTTTTTGGGTACAGGTGCGAGTCGGAGATCCAGACAAACTTAAAGGCCTCGGCGCCAAAGGCCAAATCGAGGGTATTCAACCACGGGAACCATCCGGCGGTGGCCGCGCCGGCCGCTGCGCCGGCCAGTAACGATTTATGGATGAACATGCGCCGGGTGATCTCCATGGTCCTGTCAGGATGTTCACCGGGCTGCCTTAATACTCTGTCCATCTCACGGCGCTGGCTCTCGGTCTCTGCGGAAGCGCCGATCTTCCGCCACCACGCGAGTCTTGCCTTTGATCTCAGGAGTCTGAGTCGGTCACGATCACGGCCGTAATCATCCATTGCGCGAACCTCCTTCATGCGTGAGACGCATAGGTTCCGATGCCGCCTATTTCTTCAACTCGATCTGAACCGAAACCACCTCCTTTGCCTTTACGACTACTGGGGTTTCAGTGAGTCCAGTGTACTCTTGCCAGACAACGAGCGTGTAGGTTCCTGGCGGAACATCCGTAATCACGAATGTGCCGTCTTTAGCAGTGAGCGCATAGTAGGGATTATCGGCCGCATAGATCCACCCCAGCATCCAGCCATGCGCATCGCACTCCACCCGGACAATTCCGGATTTCTTGAGGGGTCGTTTGACGCGATCGCCCTGGTTCGGCAATGTGACGCTGAAGACGGTCCGTTTCCCGAGGAACCCGTGCGTGGCATGCAGGACCGGATCAGCACTAATGATCTCGAGGTCCGATCCGGCCGGTACCACCTGAACATGCGGCACGAAGTTACATTTCCGATTGGTCAGTTCGGGTGTTTTCGCGGACTGTTCCCAGGCCTTACCGCTCTCGACTTCTTTCAGGAACACGACCGCATCCTGAAGACCCCGATCCTCGTTGAGGATGATCTGAGGTTCCTCGCGGATACCTCCACAGACCTCCTGGTCTTTCGTAGGAATAATCGTCTTCATTGGCGGGGGCGATCCCTGAAACACAACCTTCCCCTTGATCGTTCCGCCGTCGCCGACTGTGACTTCCTGGTAGGAATAGGCTAGGGGTGTGAGAACGGTGAGTACAACAACAGGAGCAACACAACAGAGCAACATTTTAAAGCATCGCATCTATCGCCCTCCTTGTTGGTGCAATAAAAATTAAAGATTCAAACAGTGTTTGTCAAGATATTTCAGAATATCGCTTTAGAGTATCGACAGGAGTGAGGAACGCTTTGAGGGCTACGGACGAAAGGCGATGCCATGAGGGGCGCTCCCAACCGAAATGATGGCCATGATTTGCGCCGAGACGATATCGATTGCCGAGATCGTATCATCACCTCGGTTCGTCACATACATCCGCCGGCCAGTAGGGGAGAGGGTCAACATATCCGGACTCTTCCCGGTGGGGATGGAACGGGTTATCGTATTCGTCTTGGTGTCGATCACAGAAAGGGTATTAGAGCCCCTGTTGGCCACGTAGACATACCGGCCATCTGGTGAGACCGCCAGTCCATGGGTATCGAATCCGGTCTCGATTGATCTGACCTCTTTTAAGGAGGTCGTATCGATGACGACGACTCGACTTTCCCCTCCTGTTGTCACGTACAGATAACGCCCATCGCTGCTGAGGCCGAGACCCATTGCGTCTTTGCCGGTGGGAATTGTGGCAATGGTCTTGTGCGTGGCCGCATCGAGGACCCGTACCTCTTCATCCCCGCTGAGCGAGACAAAGACCTGCGTTCCGTCCCGGGAGAAGACGACCATTTGTGGGGCCTTTCCAACTGAAATCCGTTCGACCACCTTTTTGGTGAGTACGTCGATGATCCAGAGATCGTTAGAACCAGGGTTGGTGATGTAGGCCAGTGTGCCGTTTGGACTGAAGGTTACGGCATGGGCCCGGGTCCCCGCAGGAAGTATGGTTGTGACCTCCCGCGTTGCTGAATCAATGATGCTGATTGTATTGGAGCCTACGTGGGTCACCCACGCCGCTTTTCCATCAGGACTGAAGGTGATGTTGTGGGGCGCCTTGCCACCAGAGGGGATTGTGGTGAGAACCGCAAGCGTCTCAGTATCAATGATGCTGATGGTATCCGACAACTGATTGGCGACCCAGACCTCGGCCGCGGAAGCTGTCTTCACCCAGAGTAAACCGATGAGGAGGGTGAGGAAGATCCTGCCGACTATCCACCGGTTCATCTGGCTGTGACCATCAGGAGGAGAGGTTCGAGACGATGAGGAAAGACAGGTAAATAGGCTGAAGGCTGAAGGGAACAATGGTTCTTACCTAACAGCCTTCAGCCTAAACCCCTAGTTACTTCGGTAACGCCGGAGCGGCCACCTGCAAGTTGGGGCAGCTCAGTGATTCCAGGAAAGCCACCAGATCGGCCTTCTCTTTGGCTGTGAGGTTGAGCGGCCTGATCTCGTTCGACAAATTAGGGTTCTTGACGCCGCCCTTATTGTAGAGCTCAATCACGTCGTCCAGGGTCTTGGCGCTGCCGTCATGCAGATAGGGCGCGCTGGCCGCGATATTGCGGAGGGTCGGCGTCTTGAAGGTTCCTTTATCAGACTCTTTCTTTGTTACCTTAAAGCGGCCAAGATCCGGGTCCGTCTTGTCGATACCTACGCCGAGGTTGTGGTAGCCTTCGTCGGTGAAGTTGAAGCCGGTGTGACACGCGACACAGTTGGCCTTGCCATTGAAGAGGGTCAGGCCATGTTGGGCGCTCTTCGTGAGCGCGTGTTGATCGCCGGCTTTAAACTTGTCGAAGGCGGAGTTGCCGCAGAGGAGGGTCCGCTCGAACGACGCGATGGCCTGGGCGACGCCTTCTTTCGTTACCTTGGTGCCGAAGACTTTCTTGAACTGCGCCCGGTATCCCTGCACCTTATCCACCGTCGCGACCATCCCTTCCAGAGTATGGCCCATCTCAATCGGATTCTGGACCGGGCCAAGGGCTTGGTCCTCCAGCGAGGGGGACCGCCCATCCCAGAACTGCTCCTGGCTGAAAAGGCGATTGATCGTCACGGGGGCGTTACGCCCACCGACCTGTCCTTTGATCCCTGTGGAGGTGGGGCGACCGTCGGAGAACCCTTTATCCGGAGCGTGACAAGTGGCGCAAGCCACGGTTCCATCGGCTGAGAGCCGCTTGTCAAAATAGAGTTGTTTGCCCAGATTGATTTTTTCGATTGTCAGCGGGTTGTCCGGAGGGATGTAGCTGGCTTCTTCCTGCAGTCCAAGCGGCATCTTCAGTTTGTACGGTCCTTCAGCCTCGCTCTCCCTGATGGACAGACCCGAAACGCTAACCAGTATGCTGAGAATCCAGATCCCCCGTCTCATCTGATCCCCCCCGGTCCTCTGTAGATCACCTTTTACCTCGGCAACTGTCATCAGCAACAGGGCCGTCTGGCTTCATCACGGCGCTCTTTATAGCACATCTGAAGACGTGATACAATTGGGAAAGCCGTACTTATTGCACAGAATGGGTTGTGGGTGGCTGCAGCCTGGAGAGACTCAATGCGATGTAGAGTTTTGTAGTTGACTTCGCGTCGTAGCTCGACTAGAAAACGTAGTCTATGCCGGATCATAGCAAGAGATTAATGCCCGATACCCGTGCGCGAGGCTATAGCCCGTGGCCCCATCGATTCGCCCTGGCGACCGCGGCATCAACGTTGGTGTTGATCTTCGTCGGCGGTCTGGTCACGAATACTGGAGCGGGGCTGGCGGTACCGGACTGGCCAACCACATTTGGGTATAACATGTTCCTTTTCCCGTGGTCGCAAATGGTAGGGGGCGTTTTCTACGAACACAGTCATCGGCTGATCGGTTCCATCGTGGGCCTGCTCACCCTGGCATTGGCCTTTGTGCTCTGGGTGAGGGAGCCGGCGCGAGCGCTTCGATGGTTGGGCGTTGCTGCCGTCGGCGCGGTAATCATCCAGGGAGTGCTCGGCGGCCTTCGCGTGATCCTGATATCGACCGGAAGCGAACTCGCCGTCATCCATGGCCTGCTCGCCCAAGCCTTCTTTGCCCTCACGGTGAGCTTGGTGGTATGTACTTCCCAGGAGTGGAAGTACACGCCTCGACAGGTCCTCGTTGCTGATGCCGGAGCGATCAAGCGTCTTTGCCTCCAGACAACCGGTGTTGTGTACCTTCAGATCTTCCTTGGAGGTATGCTGACACATATCGGTGACTGGTTCCTGGTCCATCTATTCTGCGCTGCGCTTATTACCTTCCATGCTTGGCGTCTGGCGCAACGGCTCCTGTGGCTTCAAATGAATCAGGCGAAACTCGTGTGGCCCGTCACGCTACTCGTCGGCCTGTTGGTGTTGCAGCTTCTGTTGGGCCTCGGGTCGTATGTAAATCGCTTTACGTCCGTCGAAATCCCCTACGCGGTCTTTAGTCGGTTGGCGCTTCCAACTACTCACAGGATCACAGGTGCGCTGATGCTGGCGGCCTGTATTGTGCTGACGCTTCGAGTCTATCGGTTGCTGGCGTCGCGGCAGACCCTGGGCAGTCAGGAATTGCTTGCCGAGCAGGTGCGCGCATGATGCTCACATCTGCAACAGTAGGCGCCGAGTTCACGCGCGCATACAGACGAGCAGCAGATTTCGTATTGCTGATGAAGCCGCGTATCGTGATGATGGTGCTGTTGACTACATTCGTGGGCTTTTATCTTGGTGTGAGCGGCACGCCGGACTACGCGGTACTGTTGCAGGTGCTTGCCGGGACAGCACTGGCGGCGGGTGGAACACTTGCGCTCAATCAGTTCCTCGAGCGGGACACAGACGCGCGGATGGTGCGGACACGGCTTCGCCCATTGCCGGCTGGGCGACTGCAGCCTGCGGAGGCGCTCCTGTTCGGGGTGTCGATCGCAGTTGCAGGCCTGCTGTACCTGGCTATCTCAGTCAATCCCCTGAGTAGTGTGGTGGCGACGGTGATTGTGGGAAGCTATCTCTTCCTTTACACGCCGCTGAAGCGCAGGACCGTTTTCTGTACGGTGGTAGGAGCGATCCCCGGAGCGCTGCCGCCGGTTATCGGCTGGGCAGCGGCCACAGGAAGGCTCGGAATTGAGGCATGGGTGCTGTTCGCCATCATGTTTCTCTGGCAACTTCCTCATACGCGAGCAATCGCCGTGCTGTACAAGGACGATTATGAGCGGGCAGGCATTCGACTCCTGCCCGCAGTCGATCCGGATGATAAGATTACAGGACGTCAGATTGTCTGCGACTGTCTGGTCTTGTTTGTCGTCAGTCTGCTGCCGACCCTCATCGGATTCGCCGGCCCAGTCTATTTTACAGGCGCGCTTATGCTGGGTATTGGCCTGCTCGGGTGCGCGTACGCCTTTAGCCTCTGGCGATCGACGACAGACGTGAGGCGACTGCTGTTTGTATCGCTCGTGCACCTTCCAGCCCTGCTGTTACTGATGGTGCTGGATCGGGTGCCATTCTAACCAAGATGAGCGTGGGCGGGAGAACACGTTGCATGACTACAGCTTTCGAAAGACTCCGATGACCTTACCCAGGATCTGGAACCGTTGCTCTTGCGTGATCCTGATCGGCGCGAACGCCTCGTTCTCTGGTGTGAGGATCAGCTCTTCTCGCGTATCTGTAATTCCTTGATCAGGCGGGCAAGGTAGGTCCGCTGCAGACCGAGGGCGCTCGCAGCCTTTGATTGATTGCCGCCCGAACGGTGCAGGGTCTCACGGATGACCTGTCGTTTGTACGCCGCTACAGCCTCGTGGAAGTCGCGAGGTGTATCTGACGCGGACGACTCCGGTGCGCCGGCAAGGACAGTCAGCGGAAGGTCTTCAGAGGTGATCCGATCGCGGGTACTGAGGACAACGGCCCGCTCGATAAAGTTCGCCAGCTCCCTCACATTGCCTGGCCAGTGGTAGTGTTGCAGTAACTCCCATGCATCCGGTGTGATCTCTTTAATTCGCTTGCCCAGACGGGCGCAGTATTGGGCCAGGAAGTAATTGGTGAGGGGGACGATGTCCTCGGGGCGATCTCGAAGCGGGGGGAGCGAGACGGTAATGACATTGAGACGGTAGTAAAGATCCTCGCGGAACAATCCCTCGCGGATCGCCTTGTCCAGGCGTCGATTCGTGGCGGCGACGAAGCGGAGATCGACTCGTATCGGCTTCGTCCCGCCGACCCGCTCAAACTCATGCTCTTGAAGGACGCGCAGCAGCTTCGCCTGCAGGTGCGGCTTCAGATCGCCGATCTCATCAAGGAACGCGGTCCCGCCGTCGGCCAGCTCCAGCTTCCCGCGCTTGCGCTGGTGCGCGCCCGTAAAGGCCCCCCGCTCATGCCCGAATAGCTCACTTTCGAGCAGCTCTTCCGACAACGCCACGCAGTTTACCACCACAAAGGGCTGATCCCGCCTCGGGCTCCAGCGGTGAATCGAGTTCGCGAACACCTCCTTACCGGTGCCGCTTTCCCCCTGCAAGAGAATCGTCGAACTGCTGGCCGCCGCGCGCTTGGTGAACTCGATAGTATTCAGGATCGACGGACTATGGCCGATGATCGGCAGATCTTTTTCCCTGACCTCCCCCGATAGTAGGAGGTTTTGCCGCTTCAACGCCTCCCGTTCCAGCGCCTTGCCGATGACCACTTCCAGATGACCCGAACTGAACGGTTTGGTCAGGAAGTCATACGCGCCTGCCTGCATCGCCTCCACAGCCTTGTCAATGGTGCCATACGCGGTCATCGCGATGGTTGTCGTCTCGAGTCCCTCATCTTGGATCGCCTTCAGCACCTCCAGGCCGCTTTTCTTCGACATCATAAGATCGAGGAAGGTGATCGCTGGTGAGTCGTCTCTCAGTCGTATCAGGGCCTGCTCACCATCGGTCGCCTCTACGACCTCGAACCCCATGGCCTTCAGGCGATCATGCATCACCTCTCGGATGTCCTGGTCGTCGTCCGCGATCAGGATCTTGCTGTGGCTGGGGATCATTGTGCTTGCTCCGCGTCAACGAGGGTTGTCGTTTCATGAATCTGCGCCAAGGGCCGTCGGGGCAGGGTGAAGGCAATGGTTGGCGGTCTCAACTCGTAGTGAACCCTATAATGACGCTGGTCTGCTGTCAAGCAGCAAGTAGGGATGTCAGCAGCAACTGCAAGCCGCTGCGGTGCTTGACAACCTGGCTGAAATCGCATACGGTTGTCCGGGATGTTTGGGCGAAAGCGGTGCGGCCTTCTGGGCCAAGGAGGGTTGTTATGGCGGAGAAGACAGCAGAACGGGGGGAACGGAAAGAGCGGGAGCGAGCGCTGGATCTGGCAATCGCCCAGATTGAAAAATTATACGGCAAAGGCGCCATCATGAAGCTGGGCAGTTCCGGCGCGCTCCTACCCATTGCGGCCATTTCCACCGGCTCGCTGGAGTTGGACGCTGCGCTTGGGGTGGGGGGAGTCCCGCGGGGCCGCGTCATCGAGATCTTCGGCCCGGAATCTTCAGGAAAGACGACACTGGCCCTGCACATCATTGCCGAGGCGCAGAGGGTAGGCGGCTCCGCCGCTTTCGTGGATGCCGAGCATGCGCTGGATCCCGCCTATGCCCGGGCTTTAGGGGTGAATATCGATGACGTGCTGATCTCCCAGCCGGACACGGGGGAACAGGCCCTCGAGATCACCGAGGTCCTGGTTCGGAGCGGGGCCATCGATGTCATTGTGATCGACTCGGTTGCCGCCCTCGTGCCTCGGGCTGAGATCGATGGCGAGATGGGCGAGCCCACGATGGGTCTTCAGGCCAGACTGATGTCGCAGGCGCTCCGAAAGCTTACGGCGGCCATCAGCAAGTCCAAGACCTGCGTCATTTTCATCAATCAGCTCCGGGAAAAGATCGGGGTCATGTTCGGCAATCCCGAGACCACCACCGGCGGCCGGGCCCTGAAGTTTTACTCATCAGTCCGGCTTGATATCAGGAGGATCTCGAGCATCAAAGAGGGGGAGGATGTGGTGGGGGCGCGCGTGAAGGTCAAAGTAGTCAAGAACAAGGTCGCCCCTCCCTTCAAAGAGGCAGAGTTCGACATCATCTACGGCGAGGGGATCTCGCGAATCGGGGGTCTGCTGGATCTTGGCGCTGAGCACAAGGTCATTGAAAAGAGCGGGTCCTGGTTCTCCTATGCCGGAGAGCGGATTGGCCAGGGACGGGAGAACGCCAAGCGCTTCTTGGCGGACAACCCTGCCCTATGCAACGAGATTGAAGGGAAGGTGCGCGCCGCTCTGGGGTTGACCGGCTCCGTCGAGGCGGAGGTGGCGCAGCAGGCGCGTTAACGCCTCGCGGGCTGAATGGTATCGCATTATGAGTGGAGAGCTGTCTGCAGCGACGCCTTTTGACCTTGATGGTCTGCTGAGGCTGGCCATTGAGCGAGGCGCCTCGGACCTCCACCTGAAGGTCGGCGTCCCACCGGTTCTTCGAATCGACCATCAGCTCGTCCCTGCACAGGACCGACCTTGCCTCACCCAAGCCGATCTGGAAGCGACGGTCCGTCTCGTTACGACGGAGCCACAGCGACAGCGGTTTGCGCAACGCCTGGAAATGGACGTCAGCTACGGCGTTGCCGGGTTGGGACGGTTCCGGACCAACCTCTTTCAGCAGCGGGGGATGATGGGGGCCGCCTTTCGGGTCATCCCGCTCAAGGTTGAGACAATTGAAGAGCTCAATCTGCCGCCGGTCATCGAAAAGCTGGCAATGGAACCCAGGGGGATGGTATTAGTCACCGGCACCGCAGGAAGCGGAAAATCGACAACCCTGGCAGCCATGATCGGTCATATCAACAGCAATAGAACCGGTCATATCGTGACCATCGAGGACCCGATCGAGTTCTTCCATCCGGATGATCGGTGCCTGATCAACCAGCGGGAAGTCGGAATTGATACTGAGTCGTTTGCCGACGCATTACGCAGCGCGCTTCGCCAAGATCCGGATGTGATCATGGTGGGAGAGATGCGTGACCTCGATACCATCAGCACGGCGATCGTGGCGGCCGAGACGGGCCATCTGGTTTTGAGCACCCTGCACACCGTCGATGCGGCCGAGACGGTCAATCGCATCATCACGATCTTTCCGCCCTACCAGCAGAAGCAGATCCGGTTGCAACTCGCCTCGCTGCTTCGGGGGGTCATCTCGATGCGATTGATCCCGCGGGCGGATGGGAAAGGACGCGTACCGGCGGTCGAGGTCATGGTTGCAACCTCCACCATTCGGGAGTGCATCGCTGACCCTGACAAGACCAGAAAGATTTCGGAGGTCATCGCGGCCGGGATGTCGGAGTACGGGATGCAGACCTTCGATCAGTCGCTCATGAGCCTCTATCAGCGTGGCCTGGTGAGTTATGAGGAGGCGCTCCAGTGGAGCAGCAATCCTAATGACTTCGCCCTCAAGGTTCGAGGGATCGAGAGCGGGGTAGATCAACCGTGGACCGCGGAACGGAAGGGAGGCTTTCGCGAACGAAAGCTTCACTGAGGCCGAAATCCACTGAGGCGGCTTACCGGGCCGGCGTGCGCCTCCTGATCATTCGAGACAGAACGTGTGCCGAGCTTGCTCGCCTGCTTGCGGCCAGGGGATATACCCAGGCCGATACGCAGGCGGCGCTCGATCGGTTGAAAGAGCAGGGGTACCTGAACGATCAACGATTCGCGACAGCCTGGGCCACGGGTCGCCTCCGCACAAAGCCGATGGGACAGTATCGTCTGAGTAAGGAGCTTGAGGCCAAGGGGGTTGAGGTGCAACTCGTACATGAGGTTCTGGAGGAGATCTACGAAGAGGGAGAAGAGCCGGTAGCTCGTCGCGCCATGGCAGGCAAGCTGTCGGTACTTGGGCGTCTTCCGGCTTCCTCCAGGACTCTCCGGGTGGCGCGGTTTCTTCAGCGGAGAGGGTTTTCAAACGAAGTCATCTGGCGGCTGCTTCATGAGGAGCAGCGAGGGTAGCGGAACACATTATGGGGCGGTTGACAGGCGGAGAGATCCGCGAGCGGTTCTTACGGTTTTTTGAGCGAAACGACCATACGGTGGTTGCCAGTTCCTCACTGGTTCCAGCCGACGATCCGACGCTGCTCTTTACCAATGCCGGGATGGTGCCGTTCAAAGGGGTCTTCCTGGGGACCGATCCGCGTCCCTATCGGCGGGCCGTCTCGATCCAGAAGTGTCTGCGCGTCAGCGGAAAACACAACGATCTGGAGAATGTCGGTCGAACCGCCCGCCACCACACCTTTTTCGAGATGCTCGGCAATTTCTCCTTTGGCGATTATTTTAAGGAAGGCGCCATCGAATATGGATGGACGTTCCTGACGCAGGAGCTCAAGCTGCCGGCGGATCGGCTCTGGGCCACCGTGTACAAGGATGATGATACGGCATTCGACCTGTGGCAAAGGCTTGCCGGCTTGCCGCCCAATCGAGTCGTTCGCCTGGGAGAAAAAGATAATTTTTGGTCCATGGGCGAGACAGGTCCTTGTGGGCCCTGCTCTGAACTGATCTTCGACCAGGGTCCGATGGTGGGCTGCGGGCGGCCGACCTGCAGCATTGAGTGTGGGTGTGATCGCTATCTGGAACTCTGGAACCTGGTGTTCATGCAGTATAACCGTGACGCCTCCGGGACCCTCACGCCACTGCCGAAGCCGAGTATCGACACTGGCGCTGGGCTGGAGCGAATGGCTGCGGTATGCCAGGGGGTTAAAAGTAATTTTGAGAACGACCTGATCCGGCCGCTGATCGCGACGGTGGAGGAACTCTCGCAGAAGCGCTACGGGGCCGACGAGAACGATGATGTGTCGATGCGGGTGATCGCCGATCACGCGAGAGCGGTCGCTTTTGCGTTGGCCGATGGTGTGCTGCCCAGCAATGAGGGTCGGGGCTATGTGCTGCGCCGGATCCTCCGGCGCGCGCTCCGACATGGCCGCCTCCTTGGGCTGGATGAGCCATTCCTAGCCGCTGCGACCGACAAGGTAATCGACCTGATGACGGATGCGTATCCGGAACTCCCGACGAGTCGGGCGCATGTCGCGCGCCTCGCCTGGATCGAGGAGGACCGGTTCGGCATCGTGCTGCGCGAGGCGCTGCCCCGACTGCATGACCTGATTCAGAAGGTCAAAGATCAGACGGCGGAGGAGCAGGCTATCCTCTCGGGACCGAAACTCTTTGAGCTGTATGACACATACGGAGTGCCTCGGGATCTGATGGACGAGATCGCCGCTGAGCAGTCGGTTGTATGCGATTGGAACGGGTTCGAGACGGAGTTGAGACGTCAGCGGGAAAAGTCGAGGGCGCACCTGAAAGCGTTTGCGGATGTCCAGGGGGTTGCCGAGGCCTTCCACGATCTTGCGAAGGCGAGACGGACGGTATTCCTGGGCTACGAACGCCTCGAGTTGCAGGCGTCGGTCGTCGCGGTCTTGGCTGACGGCAAACAGGTCGAGCGGATCGGCGCGGGGCAGGAGGGCGAGGTCGTCCTCGACCAGACCCCCTTCTATGCGGAATCGGGTGGTCAGGTGGGTGATACCGGGTACCTTCGTGGTGAGGCGCTCCTCGCAGAGGTTCTGGATACGAAACGGCCGCTCGCAGGATTGATCGTTCACCGAGTTGCCGTGAAGCGGGGCGAACTCAGAAGTGGTCAGCGACTCCTGGCTTCGGTTGATATGAGTCGGCGCGGCACGACGGTCAAAAACCACACAGCAACCCACTTGGTCCATGCGGCTCTCCGGCAGATCCTCGGCGATCATGTGCGACAGGAAGGTTCGCTGGTTGCGCCGGATCGCTTACGCTTTGATTTCCGGCACTACGGACCCATGAGTCCCGCCGAGATCGCTCAGGTCGAGGAGACGGTCAATACGCGACTATGGGCCAACCTGCCGGTCGTGGTCGAAGAGATGCGGCTGGACGAGGCGCTGGCGAAAGGCGCTCTGGCCTTCTTTGGCGACAAGTACGGGGAAGAGGTGCGGGTGGTCGGCATCGCCGACTTCAGCATCGAGCTGTGCGGAGGAACCCACACCGAGGCTACGGGGGAGATCGGCCTGTTCAAGATCTCGCATGAGACCGGCGTCGCTGCGGGCATACGGCGAATCGAGGCCTTGACCGGCCCTGGCGCTTTTCAGCACCTGAAGCGTGAGGGGGAGGTCCTGCGTGAATCGGCTGATCGGCTGAAGAGCAAGCTTCTTGAAGTTCCTGAAAAGGTTGACCGCCTCTTCGACTCGACCCGCGCTCTTGAGCGAGAGGTCTTGCAACTTCGGGCCAAACTGGGCGCGGAGGTGGCGGAGGAGTTGCTGAAGAAGGCGATCCAAGTCTCCGGTGTCACGGTGGTGGTGGGTCTCGTCGAGCGGTGCGATCAGCGCACCCTACGGGAGCTCGCGGATCGACTGAGGGTCAAGGTCGGCAGCGGGGTGATCGTTCTGGCGACGTCCTCGGATGGACGGGTAGGCTGGGTAGCGGCCGTGACATCCGATCTTACGTCGCGGCTGCATGCCGGCAAGCTCGTGAAGGAGGTGGCGCACATCACCGGTGGGAGTGGGGGCGGCCGGGCCGATCTCGCCGAAGCCGGCGGGAAGGATCCTGATACGCTGGATCGGGCGCTCCAGCTTATCCCGGAGCTGGTCAAGCGGTTTCTCGCATGAGCCTATTGTAGACCCCATTTCCCTTGCAGGTCACAACCAGCCATGGTATAAATGAGTAAAATCACTGAACAAAAACCTTTCTGTGCGCAGTGTGGATGATGATACCGATTGCGCGGGAAGGGTGGCCATTTATCCTCATACCGCTGAGTCTGGCTGTCATCCTCTGGATTGCAGGATGGCAGGTCAGTAGCGCTATCGCTCTTGTTTTGGCCGTGTCGGTGGCGTTGTTTTTCCGTGACCCACCACGCGATATTCCGAAAGGCGAGGGACTGATTCTTTCTCCGGCCGATGGGACGATCGTCCATGTGGGTCCGTATCTCGGCCGTGAGTTACAAGAACCGGCTACTCAGATCAGCATCTTCCTGTCGGTTTTCAATGTGCATATTAACCGCGCTCCGTTTCCCGCGGTGGTCGAAGAGGTGACGTACAGGCCAGGGACGTTTCGAATCGCGTGGCAGCCTGAGGCGTCGGCAGACAATGAACAGAACCTCATCATGCTGAAGGCGCCGGAAGGTCAGCTATTGGTGAAGCAGATCGCAGGCTTGATCGCAAGACGCATTGTCTGTCGGGTCGTTCCCGGGCAAAAACTTGAGGCCGGAGAGCGGATCGGGCTGATTCGATTCGGATCGCGCGTAGATCTGATCGTCCCGGCGCGAGCGGAGCTGTTCGTAAAACGCGGAGATCGTGTCAAGGGAGGGATCAGTGTGATGGGAGCGCTTCGATGAGAAGGGGTCGTCGCCGGCGCGGGGTGTACCTCTTACCCAGTCTGCTGACCATCAGCAGCTTGCTGTGCGGGGTCTATGCGATCGTCGCCGTACATAATGATGATTACACTCGCGCGGCCATCGCAATCCTTATTGCGCTGATTCTGGACGGCCTCGACGGGGCTGTCGCTCGTCTGACAAATACTCAGAGCGACTTCGGCGTACAACTCGATTCGTTGGCGGACCTAGTTGCATTCGGCGTCGCGCCCGCTATCCTTTCCTATGCGTGGGCGATCAAACCCTATACCAAGATGGGATGGCTGTTCGGATCGATTATCCCCACGGCGCTGTTCGTCTCGAGCGGCGCTTTCAGATTGGCGCGCTTCAACGTGCAGACGCAGACGCTCGATAAGCGCTATTTTGTCGGCCTCCCGATCCCGGCGGCCGCAGCGGTTGTTGCCTCCTTTGTGCTCTTCATGCGGGAGTCGCCTTCGCTGGTCCTCTTCCAGCATGAGTTGCTCTCAGAGCGGGTGATGTCGGCGCTTATGGTGGTCATGGTCTATGCGCTGTCGTTCTTGATGGTTAGCCGGCTCCGGTACCGCAGCCTGAAGGGAATCGAGTTCAAGAAGCGTCAGCCCTTCGCCCTCCTCATCGGCCTGACGCTCGTGGTCCTGGTCATCGCTTCAGAGCCCAGCCTGGTGGCCTTTTTGTTCTTTTCCCTCTTTGCGCTGTCCGGCGTTATTCGCTTGATTCCCGCGATTAGAAGACACGTGACAGAGCCGGTGGAGCATCTGATCGGTGGGGAAGGTGGACCGTAGAATGGGCAACCAAATCCTGATCTTCGATACCACGCTCCGGGATGGCGAGCAGGCGCCCGGCTGCAGCATGAATACCAGAGAGAAGCTGGAGATGGCCCGGCAACTGGCGCGCCTGAAGGTTGACGTGATCGAGGCCGGTTTCGCCATCGCGTCCGAAGACGACTTTGAGGCGGTCAAAACGATCGCCCAGAACGTAAAGGGCGGGCCGATCATTGCTAGCCTTTGCCGGACTCGCGATCTCGACATCGACCGCTCCTGGGAAGCGTTACAGTATGCTGATCGCTCACGGATCCATATCTTCATCGCCACCTCCGAGATTCATATCACGTACAAGCTGAAATCGACCCAGGAGGAGGTCCTGCAGGCCGCCATTGCGGCGGTGAAGCATGCCAGACGCTATACCGACGATGTCGAGTTCTCGCCGGAGGATGCGCATCGGAGTGAGCAGGATTTTCTCTGCAAGGTTGTTGAGGAGGTAATCAAGGCGGGGGCCACCACGATCAACATCCCAGATACGGTCGGCTATGGCCTCCCCTGGGAGTTTGGAGCCCGGATCAAGAATCTGTTTGATCGGGTACCCAACATCGATAAGGCGGTGATTAGTTGCCACTGCCATAACGACCTTGGGCTGGCGGTGGCGAACTCGCTGGAGGCGGTCAGAAACGGAGCCAGACAGGTCGAATGCACCATTAACGGAATCGGCGAGCGGGCAGGAAACGCCTCCCTCGAAGAGATTGTGATGGCGCTGCGGACACGAAAAGACCTGCTTGACTTCGAAACCGGCATCAATACGGAGGAGATCTACCGATCCAGCAAGCTGCTCACCAGCATCATCGGGATCCCTGTCCAGCCGAACAAGGCCATCGTCGGCGCCAACGCCTTCGCGCACGAGGCCGGTGTACACCAACACGGCATGCTGCAGAAGCCTCTGACCTATGAGATCATGACCCCGGAATCGGTGGGGGTTCCTCAGAGTCGACTGGTTCTGGGCAAGCACTCCGGGCGGCACGCCTTCAAGAAGCGACTGGAAGAGCTTGGCGCGATACTGCCTGAGGAGGCTGTCAATAGGGCCTTTACCCGGTTCAAGATCGTGGCCGATAAGAAGAAAGAGGTATTCGACGACGACCTGCTGGCCATCGTCGAGGAAGAAGCCCTGGCCGCCGGCGAGACCTATACCCTTGATTATCTGCAGTTCACCAGCGGCATGAATATCGTTCCCACTGCGACCGTGCGGCTCAAGCGCGACAACGAGATCTTCCAGGAATCAGGCTGGGGGGATGGCCCGGTGGATGCGGCCTACAAAGCGATCGACCAGATCACGAAGGTCCAGGGGCGCCTGGCCGACTATTCGATCAGGGCGATCACGGCAGGGAAGGACGCATTAGGCGAGGTGGTCCTGAAACTGGAGGTCAATGGCCATACCGTGATCGGCAGAGGAACCTCGACCGATGTTATTGAGGCCAGCGTGAGAGCCTACCTGAACGCAGTCAATAAGATTGTCGGTGCGGCGCGGCCGCCAAAAGATGTAGCCGCGCCAAAGGGACTGTAAGCGCGAGGGCGTGACATGGCGAACAGAACGTACACGGTAGCGGTCGCCGGGGCCACCGGCGCGGTCGGAGAGACGATGCTTCGACTGCTGGAAGAGCGAGGCTTTCCCGTCCGACGCCTGAAGCTCTTGGCCTCCGATCGCTCAGCCGGAAAGAGCCTTACCTTTAGGGGGGAGGAGATCAAGGTCGAGAGTCTAAGCGACGGTTCATTCCATGGGATTGAGATCGCCCTCTTTTCGGCCGGCGCTACCCGCAGTCATGAGTTTGCCCCAGCGGCCGTCAAGGCCGGCGCTGTCGTTATCGATAACAGCTCCGCGTTCCGGATGCAGTCCGATGTCCCGCTCGTCGTTCCGGAGATCAACCCGAACGCGCTTGCCGGGTATCAGACCCGCGGCATCATCGCCAACCCCAACTGCACCACGATCGTCATGCTCATGCCGCTGAAGCCGCTGCACGACTATGGCCGGGTCAGGCGCGTCATCGCCTCGAGCTACCAGGCGGTGTCCGGCGCGGGGGCGAAGGGGATCGAGGAGTTGAGACGGCAGACGTTAGCCTGGGCCAAAGGCGAACCGATTGAGGTTGGGGCGTTCCCCAAACAGATTGCATTCAACGTCATTCCTCATATCGACACGTTCCAGCCGAACGGCTATACGAAAGAGGAACTCAAACTTGTCTTCGAGACTCGGAAGATTCTGGGAGACGATTCGATCGGGGTCTCTCCCACGACCGTGCGCGTCCCCGTCTTTACCGCTCATTCAGTCTCCATGAACGTCGAGACGGAGCGGAAGATCGGAGTAAAGAAAGCGAAGGAGTTGCTCTCAAAGATGCCGGGGCTTGTCGTGATGGATGAACCGGAAGCGGGCCGTTACCCGATGCCGATCCTCGCGGCCGGCAAGGACGACTGCTTTGTGGGGAGGATCAGGGAAGATCTTACGAACGATCATGCCCTCAACCTCTGGGTGGTGGGAGACCAGCTTCGAAAGGGGGCGGCCCTGAATGCCATTCAGATCGCTGAGCTGTTAGTTGACCGATATCTCTAATCAGCCGAGAGTCTTGAACTCGTCCCGCAAACTCCCGTTCACCCTTCGACACGCTCAGGGCGAACGGCATGGACATTGAAGAAGTTGACGTTTACCCGTTCGTGCTGAGCCCGTCGAAGCACAACAGAGGATTGGCAGGACTTGGACCAATCGCTCACCCTCAACACCTCACCCCCCACGCTCTTTCGAAACAATGATGTCTACTTTCAAATTGACGATTGAGTACGATGGGACCGACTATCATGGCTGGCAAGTCCAGCCGGGAATGACGACCATTCAAGGAACGCTGGAGGAAGCGGTCGCGCGGATTGTCGGGCAGCGTATCCATGTCATGGGGGCGGGTCGAACCGATGCCGGTGTTCATGCCTTCGGACAAGTTGCCAGTCTTCGAGCGCCGTTCAGTCATCCTCCAGATACCCTCCGGCGAGCCCTGACCAGCGTTCTACCCTCCGATATCGTTGTAAGTCGAGTAGAGGAGGTCGATGAGGACTTTCACGCCCAGCGATGCGCCAGATGGAAGCGGTACCGGTATACCCTCCTAACGCGCCCATACCCCTCCGCTATCGAGCGCCGTTACACCTTATTTGTCCCTCACCCCATAAAGATAGATGCTATGGCTGAGGCCGCGAGGACGCTGATCGGGACACATGATTTCAGCGCCTTTCAAGCGGCCCACAGCTCCGCCGAATCCTCGGTCCGAACGGTCTTAGTGGCCGAGTTTCGACAGGAGGGGGATCATCTGGCCTTTGATATCGTGGCGGACGGGTTTCTCCGCCATATGATTCGAATCATCATGGGGACTTTGCTGGACGTTGGACGGGGAAGATTACGGCCAGAAGATCTTAAAGTGATACTTGAAGGAAAAGATCGTAGTCATGCATCTAAAACGATTTCCCCGCATGCCCTTTGCATGCTCGAAGTGGGCTACCAGCCATTTCAGATGCATCCGGAGCAGGAGGTGTGCTTCCTATGAGTGAAGCGACTGATCTTTCCCGGAGAAGGCTATTGCAGTGTCTCGGTCTTGGCGCGGTAGCTGTGGCAGGGGTTCCGGAGTGGTTGTTTGCGGCAGGCGAACAGAGTTCTCAGGATCACCAAGGTCAATCCGAGCCGGATGTCGAGATCGGGATCACCGCGCAGCCAACCGAGGTTCCGATTCTCTCCGGTCGACCGACGAAGGTCTGGAAATTCTCAGGGGAGCTGATCAAGGGGCCGCCTGGCACCGTGAAGGATATTCCGGATAGCTATCTCGGCCCCATACTACGGTTGCGCCAAGGGCAAAAGGTTCGCATCCGTTTCCACAACAAGCTGCCTGAACCCTGCGTAATCCATCAGCATGGTCTGCATGTACCCGAGAAGGCAGACGGTCACCCAAGGCATCAGATAGGCAGCGGTGAGACCTCTGCCTACGAATTTACAGTCCTCGATCGTGCCGGCGCCTATTGGTTTCACCCGCACACAAACCACCGGACGGCTGAGCAGGCCTACTATGGTCTGGCGGGCTTGATTCTCGTAACAGATACTGAGGAGCAGTTGCTGGATCTGCCGCGCGACGAGTATGATATTCCACTGGTCATTCAGGATCGCAGCTTCGATGACCGCAACCAGTTGCGTTATATCGCGCATATGCATGATCGATGGAGGGGGTTCTTGGGTGATCGGATACTGGTCAACGGGAAACCTGATTTTGTTCTCCCGCTGGCTACCCGAGTGTATCGCCTTCGATTCCTCAACGGGTCTAATTCACGCATCTACAAGTTGGTGTGGAGTGATGGGAGTCCGCTGACCGTAATCGGTACCGATGGAGGACTGTTGGAGAGCCCGGAGATCCGCAACTACGTCATGCTGGCACCCGGTGAGCGGGTAGACCTTTGGGCAGACTTCCGCGGCCGAAAGGTCGGTGAGGAAATCACGCTGCGCAGTACCGTCTTCTCTGGTGTGATGCCCATGATGGGCATGGGTGGTGGCATGATGGGGATGGGGCGCGGCATGAGAGGCGGGATGATGGGCATGATGGGCGCCTCTTTGCCTCAAGGGACGGAGTACCCTATCCTGACGGCTCGCATGGTACGAGAGGAACCTGATCAGCGTGTCCTCCCGCGCCGTTTATCGCAGATTCAGCGCTACCGGCCGCAAGACGCTGCCAATGCCCAGAAACCCAGGTCCATTCACCTGTCGATGAGGGGTATGTCGCCACGACTCAACGGCCGCTCGTTTGAACTGACACGGGTTGCCGAAGACGAGATCATCCCGCTGAATACCTTGCAGCTACTGGAATTCGTGAATCGGGATCACCGCGCCCGCGGGATGATGATGGCCCACCCGATGCACATCCATGGTCAGCAGTTTCAGGTGCTCAAGCGGGAGATGGCCCCCGGATTCGAACGACAGTACGCTTCGGTCAGTCAAGGATTTTTGGATAACGGCTGGAAGGATACGGTGCTGGTGATGCCTGGCGAAAAGGTGACGATCCTCAAGCGCTTTGACCATTTCACGGGTCTGTATCTGTATCACTGCCACAATCTCGAACACGAGGACCTGGACATGATGCGAAACTTTCTGGTACAGGCCTAGCGCAATCTGGTTTCTGAAATCAATAAGTAAGGAGGCTATTATTATGCTGTTCATGGGAAAGAGCGGATCAGCGCGTCGGGCTGCAGCGATTGGTGCGGCCTTCCTCTTATGGGTAGTTGTGGGGCAGCGGTCTGCATTCGGCGGCGAACCGGCGGCTAAACCGGTGGAACCGGGAATGGCCGCAAGGGTGGATGGCCAGGTAGTGACGCTTGATGAACTTGAGAAGGCTCTGGCCCCGCAGCTCGCCAAGCTGCAAGAGCAGAAGTTTCAACTTATGGAGTCGAAGCTGGAGGAACTGATCACGGAGCGCCTTCTGGCGATCGAGGCCAAGCGGCGCGGGATTACGGTTGAGGAGCTATTGAAGGCCGAGGTTACTTCGAAGGCCCCTGAGGTCACTGATACAGAGATCAAGGCATTCATGACACAGAATAAGGCGCGCCTGCAGGGACAGGAAGCTGAGCTTCGCCCTAAGGTTCGCGAGTACCTGGTGGGTCAGAAACTGCAGGAGGCGCGGCATGCCTATCTGACCGGCCTTCAGCAACGCGCCAAGGTCGAGCGCTTTCTGGAAGAGCCGGAGCCGGTCCGGATCCCGGTGAGCGCGGAAGGAGCCTTTGCTCAAGGTCCCAAGGATGCGCCGGTCACTATCGTTGAGTTCTCCGACTTTCAGTGCCCCTTCTGCAGTAGAGTCGTTGCGACACTGAAAGAGGTGGTGCGGCTTTACCCCAAGCAGGTACGGTTAGCGTTCCGGGACTTCCCGATCGCCGGCCTTCACCCCAAAGCGGCGAAGGCGGCCGAGGCGGCGCGATGCGCTGGGGAGCAGGGGAAGTTCTGGGAATATCACGACCTCCTCTTTGGGTCTCAGGCTCAGGCGACGCCCGCAGACTTCAAACGATTTGCCGAGCAGTTGAAGCTCGATGCCAACAACTTCGCGACATGTCTGGATAGTGGAAAGCACGCAGCAGCGGTCGCTTCTGATGTACAGGAGGGGACGCGCCTCGGCATCACCGGGACCCCGACCTTTTTTATCAACGGGCGGCTTGTCGTGGGTGCCCTGCCATTGGAGGCTTTCCAGAGGATCATCGATCGCGAGCTTCGTCGTTCTTCGAAATAACCGACCCTGAGTCCACACTGGGAATGTAGCACTCGTATTTAGGAGGGATGACATGTCGACCGAAGACAACAAACGTCTGGTGCGTCGCCTCTACGAGGAGACCGATAAGCAGAATTTCGCGGCGCTGGATGAGTTCTTCTCCGTCGATCTTATCGACCACGATCCGCCGCCAATCCCTGATCTCAAACCCGGCCTTGAAGGGATCAAGCAGGCATTCAAGGTGTTTGCGACTGCGTTTCCCGACGGCACCCATGTCATCCATGATCTGATTGCCGAGGGGGACCGGGTGGTGGTCCGAGTAAGCGGAACCGGAACGCATAAAGGCGAGTTCAAGGGTATCCCGCCGACCGGGAAGCTGGTAGAGATGGCTGGTATTGTCATCTACCGGATCGAGAGGGGGAAGATCGTGGAGCGATGGGCGCAACACAACTTCCTTGGATTCGTCATGCAGCAGCTTGGGGTGATATCCACGCATAGGCCGGAGTCCTCACCCCCATCCTGACCAACTGAGTTGTCGGGTTACGCTGCGCTAACCCGACCTACGAAAGAAGCCGCTCGCGGATTGCCGAGACCACGGCCCCTGTCGGATCTGGTGGAGTATACGTCCAGGGTTGGAACGTATCGCTCAGCGGCTTGGCTGCGCCATACGCGATGAGTTTGCCGATGATATGGCGATGGTAGATCTCGGTCGCGCAGTCATTTATGTCCACCAGCAGCGGCTTGCCTGTGTAACTGGCTTCGGAACACATGGAGACCGAATCTCCGGTGGCGATAAACAGATCGCCATGGGCGAGGAGCGCGGGATACAAATAGGAGTCGGCTTGTTGCCAGTCGAAAAAGCGGCAATTCAGACTCGCAATCTCGTTCAGTAAGGCGGCCAGAGCTTCATTCGGGGTTCGGCGGCTATTGGTGACCACCAGGCTCCCCTGGAGCGATGTGATGATGCTTGTGACCCGTCTACCTAAGCACCGAGCATGGTCTTCGTGGAAGCCGAAGCAATAGCGGGTGTTGCCGCCAACCAGCAAGCCCACCAGGGGCCGAGTCAAGCCGGCGAACACATCTCGGTGTCGGTGGAACGCTTGGTCCAGCAGGCGGTCCGTCATCCTGTGCACCACGCCCACGGTGGTGACGACATTGGCGCCGCTCAACTGGGGGGAGGCGACCAAATCGTACTCCTGAAGCCGCAGATCGAGTTCGTCCGGAAGGATGGAAGCCAGGTACACGTTCAGCAGCCGCCCATGGAACATACCCTTGAGATCCGCAATAGGACCGATCGTATCCTCACCGGTGCCGCTCAACAGGATCACAGGTCTGGGTTCGCCGTCCCGGCAGGCATGATCGTAGCGGTCTTCCAACAGCCTGGCGTAAGTCCCGGCGTCGTCGTTGGGCAAAGGAATGATCGCGTGGCCGTAGCCCAACTGCTCGGCCACGCCGAGGCGGGCGTGTAACTCGCCGGTGTAGGCGCTGTCCACGATCCAGACCAGCGGCGTATCAACGCCCATGCTTATGCTCCCACGTCTTGGACGATGGCCTGCGCCGCTACCGCGCCGTCGGCAATGGCGGTGACGACGGAGGGATGATCGGGGCTGGCGACGTCGCCGACGGCGTACACGAACGGCAGCGACGCGCGCTTCCAGGCATCGACCCGCACATAGCCGTCGCTATTCCTTTCCAGCCCGGCCAAGGGACCGAGCCCGACGAGGAATTCCGTATTCGGGGCGAAGCCGGTGCGGGCAAAAACCCGGTCAACCTCGATGCGTTCAGCCTTGGAATCGTTTCGGGCCAACGCAATGGCAATAGCGTCGGATCCCTGATAAAAGCCGGTGATGAGTGCGCCTCCGTGTTCCTGGACGCGCCCCTGCTGGATGAGCGCTTCCACCTCTTGACGCACCATGGGCTGCGCCCTGGGCCGCGAGCGGATGATCAAATGGGTGAGGGCGGTTCTGGGGGCGAGATCCTTGACGGTAAAATGGGCGTTGTCGCCGCCGCCTATCACAGCCACCCGCTTGCCCTCAAGGGCTTCCATTGGTTCGAGATGGTCCAGGGGGAAAAACGACAAGAGGCCGGATTCATATAGCGGAAGGGCGCCCGGGATTGGATGGAGGATGTCTGAGGAGTTGACCCGCAACCCTGTTGCGATGACGAGTGCTCGTGCAAGCAGCGATGCCGTGCAGTGATGTTTGCCTTCCCGCACAACCAGGCTAAACCCGGAATCTTCCGTCATTACGGAGTCAAGCCTGGCATCAAGGCGGACGTCGATGGCTTCATCGAACACGTGCCTGCCGTACAGCTCAGCGAGCGCCGACCCCGTTCGTCCCGGGATGCCCAATATCCAACGGTTGATCCGATGAATCCCTAACAATTGCCCGCCCAGCGCCGTGCCTGGCTCGATGAGGACAGGCGAAAAACCCAGATGCTTCAACCACAGCGCGCAGGACATGCCCGCTGCTCCGCCTCCCAGGATGGCGATATTTCGAGAGGAAGAAAGGACGCTAGGCATATGCCGTCCGGGCCGCTGGTCGGCGTGCCATGTCGCCAAAGACGCGCGTCAGACCAGCGACGAAGCGTATTCCTCGTAGCTCCCTTTGAAATCCACAATCTTGCCGTGCTCGAAGTGCCATATCCTCGTACCCACTTCTTCGAGCAGGTCCTGGTCGTGCGTGACCAGCAGCACGGTGCCCTCGAACTTTTGAAGCGCCACGTTCAGCGCGTTGATAGATTCCAGATCGAGATGGTTGGTGGGCTCGTCCAGGACGAGCATGTTCGGTTTCAACAGCATGATGCGGCAGAACAGCAACCGGGCGGTTTCGCCTCCCGAAAGTGCTTCGGTCGGCTTGTGGCCTTCTTCGCCGCTGAACAGCATCTGCCCCAGCAGTCCGTGAATATCCTGCCGTGACGCATCCGGATCGAAGCGGTGCAGCCAGTCCGCCGCAGTGAGCCCCTTCTCGATCTCTCCGGTGTGGTCCTGTGGAAAGTAGCCGATCGACACTCCGTGCCCCCACGTCGACTTGCCGCTGTCCACATCGGAAGGGGAGGCCGGCAAGCCTGGCGCATCGGCCAGCAGCGCCTTTAGCAGGGTAGTTTTGCCGGCCCCGTTGCGGCCGACAAGCACGATCTTCTCACCCCGATGGACGATGGCGCTGAAGCCGGAAATGACAGGATTATTCGTGAAGCTCTTCGATAGGTTCTCGAACTCCAGCGCAACTTTTCCGGACGGCCGCTTCATCAGAAACTTGATGTACGGACGCTGAATGTTCGAGCGGGCCAGATCGGTCGTCCGCAGCCGTTCGACTTCCTTGCGTCGCGATGTGGCCTGGCTCGCGCGCGTGCCCGCCCCGAAACGCTGGATGAAGTCCTGCAATTGCGCGATCTTCTTTGCCCGTTGCGCGTTCTCGGACTCGATCTTCGACCGTATCTGCGTCTTGGCGACTACCATGTCGTCGTAGCCGCCGGTGTAGGTGATGATCGTCTGATAGTCGATGTCGGCGATGTGCGTGCAGACGTTATTCAAGAAATGGCGGTCGTGTGAGATAACGATGAGCGTGCCGTCGTACCGGCCAAGGAGTTCCTCCAGCCAATGAATCGAATCCAGGTCCAGGTGGTTTGTCGGCTCGTCGAGTAGCAGCGCTTCCGGGTGGCCGAACAGGGCCTGCGCCAGCAGCACACGCACCTTCTGCCCGCCCTGTAATTCCGACATCTTCCAGTCGTGGATGTCGTCGGGAATGTCGAGCCCCTGCAGCAGCAGGGCCGCGTCGTTTTCCGCCGAGTAACCGTCTTCGTCGCCGACAATGCCCTCGAGCTCACCGAGGCGCATGCCGGCCTCGTGGGTCATCTCCGGCTGTGCGTAGAGCTCGTCGCGCTCCTGAAGGGCCGCCCACAGGCGTGCGTTGCCCATGATGACGGTATCGATGACGCGGAACCGGTCGAAGGCGTATTGGTCCTGGCTGAGGACGCCGAGCTTACGCGGCCCGGACACCGTACCCACCTGCGGATCGATCTCGCCGGTAAGCAGTTTCATAAACGTCGACTTGCCGGCCCCGTTGGGGCCCGTCAGGCCGTAGCGCCGCCCTGCGGAAAACGTCGTCGTGACGTCTTCGAACAGGATTTTCGAGCCGAACCGCATGCACACGCCGTTCACTGAAATCATAGCGGTGTATTATAGCAGGAAGGCAACTACTTAGGTAGATAGACTGTAGTCTTTTAGACTGTAGGAACACGCACGGACTTCAGCCTACAGCCTAAACACCTGAGTCCGTTACGCGCGTCCGCGTGCGATGCGGGAATCGAGCTCATCCCAGCGGGCGTAGGCGTCGTGAAGCTCGTGTGCCAATGCCTCGAGGCGCGCGAGCGCTTGTGTGATGGAATCGGCCGACTGCCGGTAAAAGAGGGGGTCGGTGATCGAGGCGGTCAATTGCGCGTGCTCGCGTTCCAGGGCTTCGATCTGCGCCGGAAGCTGCTCGAGTTCCCTTTGCTCGCGATAGGTCGGTTTCTTTCGGGTCGCCACCGTCACGGGTGGTTCCGCAGAGCGTGCCGTCCTCTCCGGCTGTGCCTTAGCTGCTATCTCCCGGGTGTCGCGCTGCCGCAGCCAATCCTCGTATCCACCGACATACTCCTGCACGTGTCCGCCGCCTTCGAAGGCGAGCGTACTTGTAACGACGTGATCGATGAACGCGCGATCGTGGCTGACAAGCAGCAGCGTTCCCGGCCACTCGATGAGATACGATTCGAGCAATTCCAGCGTCTCGATATCGAGATCGTTTGTGGGCTCATCGAGGACGAGGACGTTGGCGGGTTGCGTGAACAGGCGTGCCAGCATCAAGCGATTTCGCTCACCGCCCGACAGCGTCTGTACCCGGGCATACGCACGCTCAGGTGGAAATAGAAAATCGCGGAGGTATCCGTGGACGTGCTGCGTACGGCCGTTTACCGTGACCGTGTCGTTTCCGTCGCCGACCGTGTCAAACACCGTGCGCTGGGAATCGAGTTGCTCGCGTTGCTGGTCGTAATACGCCACCTGGACGTTGGCGCCGCGCTTCACATCGCCCGTGTCGGGCGTGAGTTCGCCGATCAACAGTCGAAGCAGGGTCGTCTTGCCCGAACCGTTCGGACCGATCAACCCCACACGATCGCCGCGCATCACGCGTAACGACAGATCACGGACGACGGCCTTGTCGCCGAACGATTTCGTGATGCCGGTGGCCTCGAACACAAGCCGACCCGAGCGCTCGCTGATCTCGGCCTGCAGACGCACATTACCGACCTGCGCGCGCCGTGCGGCCCGCTCTTGTCGCATGGCCAACAGCGCACGAACCCGGCCTTCATCCCGCGTACGCCGCGCCTTGATGCCCTGGCGAAGCCACACCTCTTCCTCGGCGAGCCGCTTGTCGAACGTGTTGTTTTGCGCGGCTTCACTCGCAAGCCATTCTTCCTTCCTACAGAGGAAGGTCGCGTAGTCGCCGGGCCACGACGTCAGTATGCCGCGATCCAGCTCCACGATCCGCGTTGCCAGATTCTGGAGAAACACCCGGTCGTGGGTGACAAACACCACCGCACCTGCGTACGTCTTGAGAAACTCTTCGAGCCAGATCATCGCGTCGATGTCGAGATGGTTGGTGGGCTCATCGAGCAGGAGGAGTTGTGGTTGGGCCACCAGCGCCCGCGCCAGCAGCACACGCCGCCGCCAGCCTCCTGACAAGCTATCGACGATGGCCTCGGCCGGGAGGTCCAGACGCTTGATAACGGTTTCTACGCGCTGTTCGAGGCGCCAACCGTCCCGCTCTTCGAGTTCGCGCTGCAGCCTGCCCAGCTTGTCGAGCGAGATATCGGTGCCTCGCTCGGCTACCTCCACCGCCGCGTGATGGTAGGCGGCCACCAACTCGCCGAGGTTACCGAGTCCTTCCGCAACGACGTCGAACACAGGGCGGTTGGACGACAGGGGAACATCCTGCACGAGCCGCGCAACCCCAATCTCAGGCTGTCGCCACACCGAGCCGCTGTCAGGGGTCTGATCTCCACTGAGGATCTGGAGCAATGTGGATTTGCCGGTGCCGTTCCGGCCGATCACGCATACACGTTCGCCGGCTTCGATCTGCAGGCTTGCGTCGTCGAGCAGCGGGACATGTCCATACGCGATGGAGACGTGATCGAGTGTAATAAGAGCCATCCGTGAACCTACTATTTCAGATTGAGAGAGTGAATGATTATAGACCTATTGCGTGTGTGATGCGCCAAGGCCGGCCGCACGCCCCGTCGCCCACGCCCAGAGGAAGTTGTAGCCGCCGATCGGTCCGAAGGCGTCGAGCATCTCGCCGCACAGAAACAGCCCCTTATGAATCTTGCTTTCCATCGTCTTCGGATCGATCTCCGACAGACGCACGCCACCGCCGGTAACTTCGGCGTTCCTGTACCCCCCGTCTCCTGACCACGGCAGTTCGCAGCGCACGAGAATGTCGATGAGGCGGAGCCGCTCATCGCGGGTCAGTTGCGAGAGCGTTCGGCGGAGATCAATCCCTGCGAATTCGATTAGCGCTTCAGCGAGTCGACGCGGCAACTGAGCCGCCACAGCGTTCAACACCGTTCGAGAGCCGCGCGGTGCGAGAGCCGATTCCCAATCCTTATCGTTCAACGACGTCCAGCTCACAACGAGACGTGCGGGAGCGCTCATCTCGGCGCGTGAGCGTACGGCGACATGAGACACATCGAGCACGGCAGGTCCGCTGTAGCCGTGGTGGGTGAACAGAAATCCTCCTGTCGATGTGGACTCCAAAATTCCTGCGCGGGCGGTCAGTGTGACCGGCAGCGAGATTCCTGAAAGCGCGGCGAACGGCGCGCCACCCATCGTGCCCGGTTTTCGCCGGACCGTCGCCGTCAGCGAGGTCAGCGCCGGGTAGGTTCGGTTGATCGTGTGGCCCAGCGTCTCGACGATGCGAAGCCCAAGACCGTCGCTTCCCGTACCGGGAAAGGAGAGGCCGCCCGTGGCGACAACGACGGCATCGGCCCGTAGAGAGGGTCCTCCGCGTCGTTCGATCTGCCAGCCGTTGCTGACCGGCGTGAATCCGGTGACCAACGCGCCGGCCTCGATCACGACGCCTCTGGCGCGTGCGAGCACCAGCAGCCGGTCGCGAACATCGCGCGCACTCTCGGATTGTGGAAACAGCTTCGCCGACTCCGTTTCTTCCATCAGGGGGATCCCGGCTTCGCCTTCGAAGAACGCGATCTGTTCGCCGAGCGGCCAGGAGCGGAGCATCTTTCGAAGGGTGTGGGGTGAAGAATCGGTGACGAAGCGCGACTCATGAACGACGGCGGGCAGGATGTTGCACCGGCCGCCCCCGCTCATGAGGATTTTGCGTCCGCCGTCCTTCGTGCGTTCGAGGAGCAGTGTCTCGGCGCCGCCGGAGGCCGCAAAGATCGCGGCCATAGTCCCCGCTGCCCCCGCTCCAATGACGACAACGCATTTCATCGGGCCGGGTCGAGCGTCACGTCAGACCGACGAAGCGTCAGCTTCCTGGCGTGATTGAAGGTCACTTGGAAGAGATGGAGCTGGACTTATGCTTCTTTTCTTGTTTCAACTTTCGTTTTGCCTTTGGATCAAGCTGGGCCTTTTTCTGCGTTTCCCTTTTGCCTTTATCCTTTTTTCCACTGTCACCCATTGCTGTGTCTCCTTTCGTGAAAATAAGTTGCGCCGACAACCGTTGTGACTCCGCGCCCCGACTGAAGATGCGCGGCGTCTGGGGTGCGTGCCCGAGTGAACACAGGGTCAGGCCTGGTCACTTGGCAGCCTCATCTGCCATCGTGTCTTGACTGAATATGTTGACCCAGTCAGCACCGCGTTGTTTCCAGACTGACGATACGTACATGGTGTGGACCACCTGTAGATCGGCCTTGCCGGCCGGTGTAAAGGTTGCTCGATAGGCAAGAAGCACGGTGTCCGGTGCGAACACCAGGAGTCGAGGATCCTCGATGGCGAAGCTTTTAACAATAGGGCCGTTGCGCAGTTGCGCCACATGGTTATCTCTTGAACTGAAGCCCGTTGCATAGACGCCGACAAACTGGGGATCGAGGAGACTGGAATCGGCGCCGGCATCGCCATCTGCCAGCGCCTGCCAGACGCGGCGCTCAAGCGCGATGAACAGGTCTATGTCTGGTAACATTTCAGGACACTCCTCCGATTGTACGGCTACGATGCCTAACGCTCACCCCTATTGGTCGCTCATTGGTTATTGTTTGTCACGCGGCCGCCTGTTGCTGATACAGGTACTTCTGGAAGCCTGCGAAGACACGCCCAATCTCATCCGGCCTGCCCAGATCGGCCACGGCGTCGGCGATGGAGTTGTGATACTTCAGCCGCAATAGGGGAGTGAGCTTGTCCTGATCAAGTTCTTCCACCCCGACGCTGACGTAGTGTGACAGCACAAAATCGAGAAACACCTGCTGCTTACTGTTGAAACGCGTGCTGATAACGACCTTGGCCCTTGCGGCCCGTTCTTCAGCGATGAGGAACCAGTTTGTTCGTCCAGCCCTTGCGCTGGCGGCCGCGCTCAGCAAAAAACAATCCTTGTGGCGAGGTGCCATCTGGCCTTTCGGTGCGCGGCTCATCCACCTGTTCGATGACCTGGAAGGGCAGGACGATACTGCAGACCTCGCTGGACTTACCGTTCCAGACAAGTTCCACCTCGCGCTTGTCCTCGAAGAGCAGGAAACGAAACTTGTCCGGCAGCGGCTTGTCGGCCTCGATGTATCGGATGATCTCTTGTTGCTCTTGTTCAGCCAGTCATGGCATGAAACTTCTCTTTTCCCGACGTCCTACCTAGTGTCAAACTGAGGGGTGTGATGGAAAATGTAACGTTAAGCTCAGCGGGAAGGAGCTTTATCCGCATCCGCTGGAACACCTTGTGATACAGCACCTTTCTCGTTTTGTTGTTGCTGTTCAATTTCTCGCTTTTTCTTATTTGCATCGTCTACGGAGCGAATGTGATTGATGACGCCATGAAAATGAGAAACATCTTGAGAATAGAGTAAGCCAGGGAGAGTATCACCAGCGGCTCGGTTTGCCTTATATGCGGAAACAATACCAACAACCTTAACCCCATCGGTGCTGTGAAGAAATGTAACCGGACCTCCGCTGACTCCATTAATAGCGACACCGTCAATGAGGTAGGCTTTCCTGAAGTCTTGCCACGCACTGATGTTACCGGAAAAGAAACAAAGGGTATAGGGCTCGATAGCGGGAAAGCCGAGCCAACTGACCTCATTGCCGATGCTGAGAGGCGTGCCGAGTGGGAGAAGTTCTATAAGCTCACTTGGGAGTTCAAAGTCAGGCTTTTGAAAAAGTATTACAGCGGAATCAGTTTTCCAATCGGTGATGATGATATATTCCGAATCTTTTAAAAATAATTCCCTAGAGGAACTATGATGAGTCAAGCGAATTGGCTGTTTCCATGTATTAGCATACTCAACAACGTGAAGAGCGGTTGCAACGCCGCACCATGTCTTGGCATCATTATAAAGGAAATGGAATCCAGTTCCGTGGCCTGTTGGAGTTTCGATTTTAAAGATGTAAGGCGTAACTTTTTGAACTACCTGCTCCCAATTCACGTTTATCGCCTCCTGCTATACTGCCGCATAACAGAGTCGTACCTTCCTTTAGCGTTGGCCTCCAGTGCCTGATTAGATTTCAAAATTGCGCTCCTTCAGTTCCTCGCAAGCTCCGTCCAACCCCGGAAACAACGAACCTGCTGTGATGCCCATGTAGCCGAGTTCGCGAACCACCTGCTTACGGTCGCGAACAGGTAAATCAATTGCCGAGAGGTAGTTCTTGCCATTGGATTCCTTGGACTTAATGTACGACTCAATATCGTCAATATTCGTAAGCGTGGAGGCCGCCTGCTGTGGAATCATTCGCTCGTTTTCGATTGCCATGAACTCTCCAATCGACAAATGAGGCTCGGCGGCAAGCAACTGCAGCAACTGATTCCAGTCGGTCCTCCACTGTGCTTGATCGAATACCAAAATCCTCACTTTGTCATTGGGATCGGCTTCGGCAGCTTGCTCATTTGAGATGCCACGATATGCAAAGAAGGCGGCTACATAGGGAGAGTATGTCCAGTCCAAGAGCGGGGTAGGATACCCATGGTGTTGGACCAAGTTGAAGAAGGCCCCATTCTCATTTGGGATTTCTAAATTGAAGACATGCTTTGTCCTCGCGCTGAGATGCTTATATAGGACTTGAATATCTTCACTCAGAAATCTTGTCAGGTCAGCCCGCCCGGCGCGATGGAATGACGTGCGCAAGCGCCACGGTTTATTCTGTCCCCGAAATAAGTACCGCCTTCTTTCCAGGCCAGCGACGTACTCTTGATAAGCTCTCCATTCTTTGTTTAGCGCCACAAGCCCAGAAGGCTTATCTGCCATAGACCGCGGCAACACGGAGGTGCCTGTCGCCTCGATGTCCGTCGTCCATGACAGCGTCAAGGAATCATTTCCCCAGAAGCCGGCTACATCGGCATACTTGGAGACAGCCATACTGTCCGAGTAGTGATGCTTAACGCCATCCCACAGGGCGGTTGTTCCGGAAAGCGGATCAATCGGTAGTATAAGGTTGGTGCGAAATTGGAAGGCATTCTCCTTGTTTTCAGTCTTGAAGAACGCAGCGGTGCTGGGGACCGCCTTGTCGCTCTCATTGAGGTAGGCAACGCCTTGATAGTGCGAGGAGCGCTCGTCGATATTGACGATGATCGTACCAGCAGTTGAGCCGGTGTAGCTACCTATCCACTGCCCCTTCATTCCTTAAGCCTTTCTATCACTTGAAATCGAATCACTGCGTATACTGACTGGCATAGTATGCGGCTACAGCGCGAACACGTCCATGTGATTCTCGTTTCGATTCACACACTTGTCAACCATATCCCCAACGCTGGTGTGGGGAGAACGGTCTTTCTATACCCGGTACACGCCTTCTACGGGGTGAGTCACATGCAGGAGATGAATGCTAGCGGACACCGTCAGGAACCACTGTTGGTTCGATCCGCTTCTTCAATCAATCTTTCTACATCTTCGAGCAGTTTGTCCAAGTCTTCTTCGATGATGCCCCATACGATCGTGTGGTCGATGCTGTCGTAGCCATGTACGAGGATATTCCTGAACGATGCGATGTTGCGATGCTCCCGTATTTTGCCGAGTAGAGCGGGATTGTCCTTCCTGATTCTATTCAGTGCTTCTCCAAGAATCTCGAACTTCCGCTCAACACCACTCCGGAGTAATTCATCCTACTCATATTCGTCAAATGTCTTTCCACGGACGAACCGGAGAATGGCCGAAGCAGCTTCTCTGATATCGTAGAGGTATTGAGGAGTTCATCCTCCATAGATGTTCATCCTCTCCTTGAGAACCCTGCGGCGGAAATAGGGATTTCTGAGACCCCTGACCGTGAGTAGGTCAATCTTGCACCCCAAGGTATCTTCGAGATAATGGAGCAGTCCAAAGAATCTCTTGGATGGGTGCAGATAGGGCTCCTCGAACTCAACGAGGAGATCAACATCGCTTCCAGCAGTTCCCGCGCTGCGCGCGAGCGACCCGAAAAGGTCCAGCCTCTTTACTTTGAATTCCCTGCAAGCCGGCACTGCAACACTCTTAATGTCTTGCAAAGTCATCAATGCATCCTCCGAATCGACCCAGGCGCCCTGTAATCGAACTGTGTGGGCTGCTTTAGAGAACGATACAGGCCGATGGCCTATCTTCAAAGGCGGTACCACTATTCACCGGCGAATTTATTCGCAATATCGCACTCGTACCCCAATCGGTCAAGACTCTTCTGGCCGACAATCGCTGGTGGCTTCGGTGACCTTATCTCGGCCGCCCTATAGACGATCAGCGCGGCTATTGACCCCCAAGTCCACCCCGATTCAGGACTTGCGTAGAGATCATGGTCGTGCTGACATCTTTGCCCCAATCATTCCTGCCGGTCAAAGCGCATTCAGGCTGTTCCGTCCAGGCGGTTCACGCTCTCTCGCTTTGTGACACTTTTCTTGGCTTTCCCTGAAGGTACGTGCTTCAGCTTTCGGCGTGTCTGGCCTGGCAGCTTCATGTCTAGGAGCGGCAAAAGTAATTCTCGCCAGTTATCGACCGACCCCATGACACCGTTAATTTCAAGGCTGTCTTCTCCGTAATATACCTGGAGCTTTTCGTTGCAGCAGCCGCATTTAAATAGAAACCTGGGGTCTCGCTTCCCCTGTTTAGTCCTATGAAATACTCGGATATCCCAATAACCATCAGAGCGGGTTTGGGCAATCTTGCGATTCGTTCCCATCGGTTTCCTCAAGATCTTACCCCCTTCTATCTTCCCCCACCCACGCTTTCACGCGGCGCCCTGTCGCCATCGCTGTCCAGGCCGCTTACGGACTATAGCGGAGGTATGGCTCATCACTGGGGTATCTGTTCCCGCCGGCAGTCTTACGCCGCTGTCAGTCGGATATCGAGAGAGCTCCCGAGGACTCGCGGGACCTTCAGCAGCGTCTCGATAGTGACATTGCCTGCATTGTGTTCGATCCGGACGATCGCTACCGCGATCCGGGTCTGGCTGAGCTTTCGTTGCCGACGGAGCGCAGCGAAGCGGCGTCGAGTTCGATGTCCTCGGCCCCAGTGCCTCAAGGCCATGTCGCAAAGCCTGTCGTGAACATGTCGTAAACATTGTCGCAAAAATCAACCCGGCTCCGCCAGGCGGTAGAGCAGGTGGTGCGTTTCACCTTCGGTGACCAGCAGTCCGACATCGACCATGATTTTCAGGTCCCGCTGCAGAGACCGACGGTTGACCTCGGGACACAGACGTTCGAAGCTCTGGATAGTCAGGCTGCCGTGCTCAAGAATGTGTCCGAGGGCCTTGGCCTGGCGCCCCGAAAGATCATGCTGCTTGATGAGCACATCCCATCGGATGGCCTGCTCTCCGTGCTCTCTCGCCTCGGTGAGTTGGATGGTCAATTGCCCCAGTTACAGTATGATTGGCAATGCTGTCCTCCCCACCTGATCTGCCTGTGGCAGACAGGCGGCAGACAGACCCCTCCAAGGAAAAAAGGTGACTGACGATCTATTACGCCAAATCTGGGAGACGGTCAAGCGCTTTTCGTGGCTTTTTGTGGCGAAGCAGGCGTCGGGACTGGCTTTTCGAGGGAAAGCGTAAAGGCACCCAGCAATCCATCACGGTCGAGTAGTCGCCTGGTTGGGCCGTTAATAAATACATGCATCAAGGATCGATAACACCTCTTCAAACACGGCATCAGAAGCGGTGCCTATACGCCTGACCTTACGCGTACGATAATCTATCGACTTGACCTGCTCAACCATGACAAAGCCGGCCACATTCGGATCGTTGGGAACAGCCACATGAAATGGGAATCCTCGATCTGTCTTCGTGACAGGACAGACGATCGCAAGGCCGGTATGTTGGTTAAACAGCGTATTGCTGACCACTAAGGCCGGCCGTCTGCCCCTCTGCTCGTGGCCGGACTGGGGATCGAACGTCACAGTAACGAAGTCGCCTTTTTTTGGTATGTAGTCGGCCATTTACCACGATTCTCTGCCGACTGGTTGTCCCCAATCAATTTCTTCTGTTTCATAGTCGCTAGGGATGCGAGAGACCAGTTTCTGAAGGCTATGTTTTCCACGCACACGCCGCACAGGAGCAATGACGATGACACCATCTCTTGCGCGTACATCAACATCGTCACCAAGCGAGATGTGCGCTTCCTCAAGAACATGCTTGGCTAGGCGAAGTCCTTGGCTATTACCCCATCTTTGGATCTTGGTCACCATAATCGACCCTCCTTAGGATATACGCAGTATAGCCATTGACTTCAATCGTGTCAAGTCTTGTTAGGGTCCAGCTTGCTTGACAAGAACGAGGTTGGTTACTACATTCAATATGAAGGCGGCGATGTGTGAGTTGTGCCCCATGGAGAAGAGGTAGTCCATGGGGGTACGGGAAGTAGAAATGCCTGAACGTTCGAATTCGCAAGAGGTCGAGGTACAGGTTACAGCCCTTCAGGTCCTGCCGCCTACCTGAGGGGCTGTACTGTTTCTGAGGCGGGGTGGTCGGAGGGGAGGAGATCGCCCTTTTCATGTTATCCGGTAGTTGCAAGGAGGGATAGAAGATGAAAGTGCGAGAGGGTATGATGACCGAGTTGGTGACGGCTTCACCGTGGGAAACCGCCGCCGAGGTAGCGCGCAAAATGCGCGACCAGAAAGTGGGATGCGTGCTGATTTCTAACGAGGGTAAACTTCTCGGCCTCATTACCGACCGAGAGATCACGATCAAGTGCGTTGCCGAAGGATGGAACCCGCAAAATACACGGATCGAGGAGATCATGACCCGGAATCCTTACACGATCGCTCCCGATTTTGAGATGGCTGAGGCCGCGCGGCTCTTTGGCCAGCGCAAAGTCAGGCGCTTCCCTGTTGTCGAGGACGGCCAGAAGCTGCTTGGTATCCTCTCCATCGCCGATGTGGCCCCCGACTTTAAGACGTACTTTGACGGGATCTTCCACGAGCTCGTCGAATGGCGGCATGAGCCAAAGGGCCAGCACAGTGGATGGGAGAGCACCTGCACCCACTAGGAGGTCTTAGGTCAAACCGAAGTATCTCTGTTCGAAGAGGGACCACTACCGGCCCCAAGGGGTTGGAAAAGCAGCTATCGGCCATAAGCTGTCAGCTCAGCTTATGGCTGGTAGCTGCTTTTTAGAGGAGTCCAAGATTACACTGGGCGTCATGTTCGAGGAGCCGCCGCATGGTGGCGAAATCCTCCGGGGGTAACACTTCCGGCAAGTGGTGGAGGCAGAGCGGGTTTCGGTCGGCCACGATCTTCCCATCAATGACGTCAGCCAGGTAAAAGAGATGAGCGCCAGCCCCGGCATCGAGCACTGTCCTGACTTCGCACTCCAGGTAGCCGACAGTTCCCTGTAGGATGGGGCTGCCGGTCACCCCGCGCTCAAAGGGAACGGTCGCAAATTTGTTCATCTCTCGGCCGGACCGGAAGCCGAAGTGGGCCACCAATGGCCATTGATCCTTCCCGAGCAGGTTCAGTGCGAACTTTCTGCTAACCTCAATAAGTTCGCGGGTAAAGGTCGTCCGGCCAATCCCGACCAGAATACGAGGGACCTGTGGGACGATCGTCGCCGGCACTACCCAGCATACAATCTGGCCGCTGGATCGGTCCTGATGGGCTGCCGTCAGGACAAAGATCTCATAATCCAGCTTACCGAGTACCGCCGCAATACTGTTTTCGTCCATGGGCACCTCCTTGCTCGAAGGCGTCAAGTCAGCCAACTCTAACACACGTCCTGTTAGAGCCCAAGCCTGAGGATGGATATTACCAGCGACCACCCACCACCTCCCTGTCCGTCTGGAAAAGGAAAGCGAGAAGGGTTTGCTCCCCCTCCCGCTTCGTCAACGAAAGTTTCGTTAAATCCGCATTCCACGAAAATCAGCCCAAACGCCTCCGCGAGAGAACTCATCTCTCGCGGAGGCTTCAGGACACACTGAAACTTGTGTCTTTCAGTCGTCCTCGTCGGCGGCGAAGAGCGCTTGGAGGACTTCGCCGTCCACTTCGCCATACTCAGTGGAATCGGTGGTGCCGGCGTTGAATCCTCCCAAGGAGTTTTGCTGGGTCAAGAGGAACCCGACAGCGGCCTTGATCGCCGTCCTAGTCGGTTTGCCTTGACTGGTCTCGGCGAGACCCATGACTATATAAGCTGTTGTCTGCGTATCGCCTCCCCAGGAGCCATCCAGCGACTGTGCGGCAAGGAGCTGGCCCTTCCAGGCATTGCGGGTACTTCGAATTGTCGGATCGCCCTGCAGCTCGTGGGTGGCTGCGAGGAAGAGACCTTTGGACAGGTTCTCGCAGCCAGGACAATCCGGATCGACAACATCCCAGTCGGAGGCACGCGCGATGACCTGGAGCGCTTCGGCCAATGCATAGGCGCGTTGGTGTACATCCATCGCAGCGCGTATATCCAACGATGCATCCCACGCGCCGAGGTTATTCAAGCCCTGGCTAATGCGGCCGCTGATGCGGTTATCGGCGCGTGCGGCGGCGGACGGGAAGTCGGCCATCACGCAAGCGAACCACGCCTTGGCGACATTCCGATAGTTCTTTTTGCCTGCGGGGCCAACGATGCTCCCCACCCTTCCAAGATGGGAGATGTCCATTAGAAATGATGTATCCACCGTATATGGCCGATCCGCGCTTGTCGAAGGGTTACTGTCGCAGACAGGCCCGGCCGCGTGCTTCGCGATGAGCGCGTCTGCCGCACGCGCTGCAGCAGCCAGTTGAGCGCTGTCGTGCGTGACACGGTAGGCATCAACGAGGCCGAGCGCGGTCACGCCGAAAAGGTTAGGGCAGGATCCGCCGCAATCGGTAAAGCCGACGCGCCAGTCCCATCCTCCGTCTGGATTCTGGATATCGATGAGGCGGTCGGCGCCGGCATCGATTGCGGCCCGGATCGGATCGGGCGGATCAGCCATGACGGGCGTGACCGGCGCGGCGACGAATAGCGAGACCGCTAGAGCAGAAAGCAGTGTCGATTTCTTCATAGGATTCCTCCTCAAATGTTAACCCGCCGATATCGCGGGGCCTTCACCCAAATATCCAGATACACCCAACGGGATACCACCTCCTTTGCGGTCGCGAAAACGTGCCAACATTTGTTGAGAACTGACGAAGCGGCTCCTGTAGGATGAAGGGGCTTTCGTAAAGAAATCCATATGAATGGCTTCTATGCACCATTATAGAGTATTAAAAGGCTGAATATATCACTTTAAGATCCATTGTACCGATGTACGCGGTTAGCGATACTATTTTGGCAGTCTACAGTAGATATGTACTTCAGTCAATACGCCAAATGGCGAATATTTGTGTTGGCATACCTCTTGCTTTTAGCACGGTGAGGCTCTAGATTGTAACAAAGGGGAACATGTCCGTGAGAGCGATAGCCCATCAAAAGACCGGCATGAAGATCGTTCTGATAGCGTGTCTCGCCGTAGCCTTGTGCATGATGCCTTGCGGTATGGCCGAGCAACACGGATCGACGGGTACTCCATCTATGCTGTGTACTGTTGATCTCCCCAAGGTCTTCCAGCTTGTAATCCTGATGAACGTGCTTCTCTTTGCCCTCTCACCATTGGTCATTGTTCCCCAGGCCCCCGCTTTTGCTCTCCTTAAACCCCCTCGGTTTGCTTTACTCTAACTGACGGCTCGTTAGAACTTCAGCTTTACCCATTTATCCATCAGGGCGGCGCATGAGGTGTCATGCCCTGAAGGATTTTTGGGAACTACTCTAAGACCGTAACCCCTAGGGACTCGTCTAGGAGGAGGTGAGCACCATGACAATACGCCGCATCATTGTTGTGACGATCAGCCTACTGATTCTGGTTCCGATGGCCCTCTCTCCAGCGTTCGCCACTGACGAGGAGGTTGTGGTGTTGCTGGGTTCCCTCAGGGAGGCCCATATCACGGTCAATCGAGGGGATCATGTGACATGGAGGAACGCCTCGGGGGAGAAGGCGCACATGGCCTTTACAGAGGGCTTAGGCGCCCCGCACCCCGAAGTCTGGATCGAAGGGACCGTGACGGTGAGCTTCGATCAGCCTGGAACCTATGAGTATCACGTCCATCAGCCCCACGCTAAGATCCTTCATGGAAGGGTCATAGTGAAGTAACGAAGCACCCATCAACGAGAGACAACGGCGTCTCTCGCGCCATTATCATAATAGGATACGCTAGAAACATTAGATATTACTTGAGACATTACTTGATGTCGGATTAATCGGGATTATCGGCTGAGTGGCAGGATTGTGCGTGAAAATGGAGAGGTGGAGATGACCAGACTATTGAGAATCGGGTTTCTCATCCTTGTGACAAGCACTGTAAATGTTGGAGTGGGAGGAGTGGCGGTTGCAGAGGAGGAGATGCTCCGTCTTCAGCCGCTCGTCCAGGAGGCCCTCGCTGCGAATCCGGAGATCAGAGCTGAAGAGAGGAAATGGGATGCAGCGCGAGAACGTCCTTCCCAGGAAGGGTCGCTTGACGACCCGATGCTGAGCTTTGAGATTGAAAACCTCCCCACCCGCTCTTTCGGCTTTACCCAGGACGATATGACGATGAAGAAGCTCAGTATCTCTCAGGCGCTTCCCTTCTTCGGGAAGTTGGACCTACGAAGCGAGGTGGCCCAACGGGAAGCCAACGCGATTGGCTTGGTGTATCGGGATAAACGAAACGAGATTGTGCGGCGGGTCAAAGAGGTCTTCTACGGATTGTACGCCATCGATCGCTCACTGGAGATTATAGAGAAAAACCGTGAGCTACTGAGAGAATTCGTCAAAATCGCTGAGACGAAATACAGTGTCGGTAAGGGGATTCAGCAGGATGTTCTGAAGGCGCAGGTGGAACTGTCGAAATTGCTGGACGAGCAGATCCGGTTGGAACAGAGCCGTCAGGCTGCTGGCGCCAGGCTGAATGCGATTCTGAACCAGCCTCCCCAAGCGCCGCTCGGTCGGACTGAGGAGGTGGCGAAGGGCGAACTGCCGATGGAGCTTGCGGAGCTCCAGGCCAGAGCCGTGGAGAACCGGCCGCTGCTCAAGGGGCTTCAGGAGGAGATCGAGCGGAGCAAGGCGGCCAATGCGCTTGCCAGGAAGCGATACTTCCCGGATCTTACGATGAGCCTGGGTTATGCCTTTCGGGAAGACTCCGCTATCGTTAGGCGATCTGACTTCTTCTCAGCGGGGTTTTCAATCAACATCCCCCTGTACTTCAGAACCAAACAGGACAGGCAGGTTGCAGAGACCTCGGCCTTGATCAATTCGGCTAGGGAGCAGCATCAGGCCGCCAAAAACGAGGTGGTCTCGATGGTGAAGGAATTGGTGGCTGATATCGAGAAGGGACACAAGCTCATTGATCTGCTGGAGACCGGCCTGATTCCACAGGCCCGACTCTCCCTGGATTCTGCTGTTGCCGGCTATCAGGTGGGTAAGGTCGATTTTCTCACCCTGTTGGATAGCCGACTGACGCTCTTTAATTTTGAGAAGGAGTACTATCGGACGCTGGGAGAGTATCAGACAAGCCTGGCGAAGTTGGAGTGGGTTGTCGGCGCCTCGGGATACTGAGGAGGACTCCATGAAAGAACGGATACGACGGATGAGGTGGGTCATCGCCTGGAGTGTTGTGATCGCCGCCGTCGGCGCAATCTTCATCGTGTGGTATGGCGGCGGGATGCGACTCCAGGAGCGGCTGAGCGGCAGGACGCCGCCTCCTCGGGAGCCGATCGCCCAGGCCGTAGGCAATGGGGATCATGCCGGACATGAAGCGGCATCGACCCCTGCTGCGCAGGGCAAGCCGCCGGTTGCGTCCGAGATGCAGATAGCCCCTGGAGCGGTAATGGTCAGCCCGGAGCGACAGCAGTTGATCGGGCTGAAGACCGGCGTAGTCGAATACCGGTCGATTGAGCGGACGATTCGGACGGTTGGGGTGGTGGAGTTCGACGAACGACGCCTCGCCGACGTCAATATCAAGATCGAGGGGTGGATCGAGAGCCTGCTGGTGAACTTTACCGGGGAGCCCGTCAAGAAGGGGCAGCCGCTCCTCACCATTTACAGTCCGGATCTGGTCTCAACCCAGGAGGAGTACCTGCAGGCATTGCGGGCGAAGGAGACGCTCGGCAAAAGCCGCTTCCCCGACATCGCGTCTGGAGGCGATACGCTCCTCAATGCATCAAGGCGGCGCCTTCAGTACTGGGATATCAGCGACGAGGAGATCGCCGATCTTGAGCGAACAGGGACGCCACGCAAGAGTATGACGATTTACTCGCCCATCAATGGGGTCGTGATCGAAAAGATGGCTGTTCGCGGTAAGAAGGTGATGCCCGGTGAGAACCTGTACAAGGTGGCCGATCTTTCCACCGTCTGGGTCCAGGGGGAGATCTACGAATACGAGGTTCCAGTGGTCAAGCTTGGCCAAGCGGCGAGCGTGACACTGGCCTCCTACCCCGGAGAGCTCTTTCGCGGCAAGGTAAGCTACATCTACCCTGTCCTGACGGAGAAAACCCGGACGGTGAAGGTCCGCTTCGAGTTTCCCAACACGAAAGACTGGAAACTGAAGCCGCAGATGTACGCCAATGTAGAACTGAAGATCCCCTTTGGCAAACGTCTCGTCGTGCCGGACGAGGCGCTCCTGGACAGCGGGACGAAACAGCTCGTCTTCATCGACAAGGGGCAAGGGACCTTCGAGCCGAGGGACGTGAAGGTGGGCGCGCGCGTGGAGGGCTATATCGAGATTCTGGCCGGTCTTTCGGCCGGCGAGCGGGTGGTGACCTCCGCAAATTTCCTGATTGATTCCGAGAGCCAGCTTAAGGCCGCCGTTGGTGTGGTAGGGGGCATGTCCGGCATGGGGATGGCTCCGAAGAAGTGAGGAGCGAGCCAGCATGATCTCGAAGTTGATCGAGTGGAGCGCCACTAACCGATTCGTCATCGGCCTCTTCACCGTCTTCGCTGTCGCCTGGGGGGTCTGGGCGCTGCGACACACGCCCTTGGATGCCATTCCCGACCTATCCGATGTCCAGGTCATCATTCAAACAGAGTGGGCAGAGCGAAGTCCGACGCTCGTGGAGGATCAGATCACCTATCCGATTGTGGTTGCCCTCCTTTCAGCGCCGAAAGTGAAGGTGGTCCGCGGGTTTTCTTTCTTCGGGCTCTCCTTCGTTTACGCGATCTTCGAGGATGGTACCGATCTGTACTGGGCTCGATCGCGTGTCCTCGAGTACCTGCAAGGAGTCAAGGAGCGATTACCGCAGGGTGTGACGCCGATCCTGGGACCGGATGCCACCGGGGTGGGCTGGGGCTTTGAGTACGCCATCATGGATGAGACCGGGCGGCACGATCTGGCTCAACTCCGGACGGTCAACGATTGGTACGTTCATCACTGGCTGCAGTCAGTTCCAGGCGTGGCCGAGGTGGCCCGCGTCGGCGGGTTCGTCAAGCAGTATCAGGTCTCCATCGATCCGACAACCCTCTTGGGCTACAAACTCTCACTGGATCGGGTGGTAGAGGCGATCCGGAAAGGGAACAACGATACCGGTGGCAGGGTAGTGGAGTTCAGCGGGCGGGAGTATATGGTCCGCGGATTGGGGTATATCAGATCCCTCAAGGATCTCGAGGCGATCGTTGTCGGGACTGATGACCACGGGACGCCGATCCTGGTCCGGGACATCGGCCGGGTCGGTCTTGGGCCCGACATCCGCCGTGGCGTCGCCGAGTTGGACGGCGAGGGCGACGTGGCCGGCGGAATCGCCGTGATCCGGTATGGCGAAAACGCCCTGGATGTGATCCAGCGGATTAAGGAGAAGATCAAGACGATCACCCCTTCACTACCGGAGGGTGTCAAGATCATTGCCACCTACGACCGATCCGACCTGATTCACCGTTCTATCGCCACCCTCAAGGAGAAGCTGATTGAGGAAAGCATCATCGTCAGCTTGGTGAGCATCCTCTTTCTCTTCCACTTCCGCAGTGCTCTTGTGGCGATCCTCACCCTGCCAATTGCCATCCTCATGTCGTTCATCACCATGTACTATATCGGGCTCGGTTCAAACATTATGTCGTTGGGCGGCATCGCCATCGCCATCGGCGCCATGATTGATGCGGCCATCGTGATGATCGAGAATGCCCACAAGCGTCTGGAGCACGCCGCCCCAGGGAGTGACCGAAACCGGATCATCATTGAGGCCGCCAAGGAGGTGGGCAAGCCGCTCTTCTACTCGCTCCTGATCATCACCGTTTCCTTTATTCCGGTGTTCACCCTGCAGGCTCAAGAGGGGCGGCTCTTCCGACCGCTGGCCTTCACCAAGACCTTCGCGATGTTTTTTTCATCTCTCCTCTCGGTGACCCTCGTGCCACTCCTGATGGTTCTGCTGATCCGCGGGAAGATCCATTCGGAGCAGAAGAACCCGATCAGCCGGTTCCTGATCTGGGTGTACAACCCGATCGTCCATGCCGTGCTCAGGTGGCGGAAAGCGACTATCGCTGTTGCGTTCCTCTCGCTGCTGGCCACCATCCCGGATTTCATGAAGCTTGGGTCAGAGTTTATGCCGCCGCTGTACGAGGGGACCCTCCTCTACATGCCGACGGCCCTGCCCGGCGCCTCGATCACCCAGGTCTCCCAGCTCTTGCAGATCCAGGACCGGATCGTCAAGCACTTCCCGGAGGTCGAGTCGGTCTTTGCCAAAGGAGGCCGCTCGACAAGCGCTACCGATCCGGCGCCCCTGGAGATGATCGAGACGGTGATCAACCTGAAGCCGGAGGCCCAGTGGCGGCGGGGGATGACCGTGGAGAAGCTGATCGATGAGTTGGACAAAGCCCTTCAGGTTCCTGGCGTGACCAATGCCTGGACGATGCCGATCAAGGGAAGGACCGACATGCTGAGCACCGGCATCCGGACTCCAATCGGGATCAAGGTGCTTGGCCCGAAGCTGGAGACGATCCAGCGAATAGGGCAGGAGATCGAGGCATCGCTTAAGCCAGTTGCGGGAACGCGGAGCGTTCTGGCCGAGCGTGTGGCGGGCGGCTACTACCTCGATTTCGAGATCAAGCGGGACGAGATCGCCCGCTATGGCCTCACCGTGACCGACGTAGAAGACGTTATCGAGACTGCTATCGGCGGCAGCACCGTCACAACAACGATTGAGGGGCGTGAGCGGTTCCCTGTCAATGTCCGGTATTTCAGAGGCTTCCGCGATAGCCTGGAAGGGCTCAAGCGTGTGTTGGTGTCGACCCCCATGGGTCAACAAGTTCCGATCACCCAGCTTGTCGATTTGAAACTCTCCAGCGGCACCACCCTGATCCGCAGCGAGGCCGCTGAGCTGGTCGGCTACGTGTATGTCGATGTGGTCAACCGGGATATCGGAGGGTATGTTGCCGAGGCCCAGCGAGTTGTCGCCGAAAAGGTTAAGCTGCCTCAAGGGTATCACCTACTCTGGAGCGGTCAGTTCGAGTATATGGAGCGGGCGAAGGAGCGGCTGAAATACGTCATCCCATTGACACTGCTCATCATTTTCGTTCTGCTCTATTTTAACTTTGGTTCACTGGCCAAATGTCTGATCGTGCTACTGTCGGTTCCATTCTCGCTGGTGGGCGGGATCTGGCTTTTGTATCTTTTGGGCTATAACCTGAGTGTCGCGGTCTGGGTTGGGATCATCGCGCTGGCCGGGGTGGCGGCAGAGACCGGCGTCGTCATGATCGTCTATCTGGATGAGGTCTATGAGCGGCGGGTGCGAGAGGGGAAGATGGCGAGCGCTCGGGATCTGTACGAGGCGATCATTGAGGGAGCGGTCATGCGGGTGCGCCCCAAGATGATGACGGTGATGGCCATTATGGCCGGCCTGCTTCCCATCATGTGGAGTCATGGGGCCGGTGCCGATGTCATGAAGCGGATTGCCGCCCCGATGATCGGCGGGATGGTGACCTCGACCATCCTGACCTTGGTCATTATCCCTGTGATCTACGAGATGTGGCGCAGCCGCCAGCTCACGCGAACTGCTATACTACAGACTCCTCACGAAAGGGAACCTTAAAGTGATCAGACATCTCTCAAGGCTGATGACTGTACACCGGCTTTGCGCAAAGATCGACGTTCGTATGCCGCCCTTGCCTATATAGAAGAGGATTGATGCTTAACTTGCACCGGCGTACTATTTCTGCAAGCGTCAATCTCGACGCGCCAGGGATACGGGAGGGAGCACAAGCCTATGAAAACAACAGCCGCCTCAATCGCAACTCTGGTTGTTGCACTGCTGGCCGTGACGGCCTGCGCCCCGCACATGCAATACCGTACCGTCCACCCGGACGTGTGCATCAGCCCGAAGCCGAACCCCACCCCCGAGTGTGAGACCCACGCACTGCAACGCCTACCCAGCGGTAATGGTTCCAGCTACCTGCTCGGGTTCATTGAATTCGACGACCAGGGCCAGCTTTGGGATCGCACGCAGATGGACGATGTCCTGATGACACTCCGGACCGAGGCCGGAACCCGCGATCTGCTGATGGTGGTGTTTGTGCACGGCTGGAAGCACAGCGCCGCACCCGGTGATGCCAACATCAACACCTTCCGCCAGGTGTTAGCTAATCTGAGCGATACCGAGGCCCATCTGGCCAAGGCTGCCAACACCCCAGCCCGTCAAGTGGTCGGCATCTACTTCGGCTGGCGCGGCGGCTCGTTACCGGTAAAATATCTTGAAAACGTGACCTTCTGGGACCGTAAAAACACCGCCCAGAAGGTTGGGTACGGCGGGGTCGCCGAGGCCCTGAGCCAGTTGGAGGATATCAGGCTCAGCAAGGACAGCATGGAATGTCGCGAACATGCGGAGCGCAAAAACGACGACACGCTATGCAGCAGCAACACCCGGCTCGTGGTCGTCGGTCACAGCTTTGGCGGCGCAGTGATGCACACCGCGCTTGCCCAGATCCTCGAAAACCGCTTTATCAAGACCACCGCCCAGGCCGGCAGCAAGGGTGACGTCGAGGGATTCGGCAACCTGGTGGTGCTGATCAACCCGGCGTTCGAGGCCAATCTGTTCACACCGATGAGCGACATGGCTGCCGAGCGGCCCACCTATTTCCCCTCACAACTGCCGGTGGTACTGGTGCTGACCTCCGAGGCCGATGCCGCAACCCGTTACGCCTTTCCGTTCGGGCGCTGGTTCTCGACCATCTTTGAGCAAGAACATGATCGCCAGCGCCGGAATACGGCGACCGGTCAGACGGAAACGATCAGCGAACATGACGCCAATGTCCGCGCCGTTGGCCATTTTGAACCCTATCGTACCCACCGCCTCTACCCGACGAAGGAACGCAAACGCGAGGAACTCAAGGCCTCCAGCATTGCCGACAGCCTCCGGATGTTCGAGCGCTCCAGAACTGATTGGGTCTGCGACGCCCCCGGCAGCAAGATTACGTTCGGTGACGTGGTACTGGAACGCACCACCAACTCGGCTGGTCGCAACCCCTATCTCGTCGTCTATGTCGACGGGCGACTGATCCACGATCACAACGACATCGACGATTCTCGGGTCATCGAATTCGTCAAGCAGATGATCCTGATCTCGAGCCACAGCGAGAAGCAGGCTGCAGTAAACTGCGAAACACAGTGACGATCAGGCCGTAAAGCCTCGCTGACCGATTCGTGTGACCGTGAGGCGGCTCGTCGTAGTCGCAAGTTGTGGCAAACTGTGAGCCATATTGCGGCGAGCAATCAAATCGAAAGTAGAGTAAAATGTGAGTATGCTAATCTTTGATTGGCGGCAGGAACTGTCAAGGGGATTGTGCAATGTCATTCTTGCGATCACAATCCTGAGTGTCGGCAGGCAATTGAGATGTGTATGTTGAGCGGAGAGACCGGCTGGTATCGATGTATTGAGAACCCCTCTCGGAAGAAGGAGGAATAAGCATGAATCGTGTGAAGTGTGCGGGTGCATTGGCGGCAGCCGTAGTGTTGATCACGGCAGGGGCCGCGTCGGCGCAACAGTCTCAGCCCTGTGCGATGATGAAGGATCACCAAATGGGTGGTATGCAGCAGCAGGGGATGCCGGGTATGGGTATGGGCATGATGAAGCAGGATCAGCAGATGGGCGGGATGCAGCAACAGGGGATGTCGGGCATGGGTATGGGCATGATGGAGATGTGTCAGAAGATGCAGGAGGGGACGGCTCAGGACTGCAAGATGATGGAAGGAATGAAGGGACAGCACCAGTCCATGCTTGAGATGAAAAAACATCTACGCGAGATGAAAAAACATATGAACATGTTGGATGAGATGATGGACGGAATGATGGAAAAAATGATGATGCAGCGCCAGCAGGGGATGACACCCTCGGGATCAGGGTCCGAGCCTCAAGAGCACCACCCTGCCGAGGACAAGTAAGCCGAATCGCTTGACACATGCGCAATGACTCCGGTGTGCCGGCCTTGGATCATGGGTTTGAGAGTGCGTTGGAGGGTGTTGGGGGATTGGTCTAGGGAGTGAGCGCGATGGAAAAGCAGCAACGGCAGTTTGCTCTATGGTACTTCGTGGCTGCCTTCATGCTTGTGCTGGGGATTCACGATTTCCTGATAGCCCGCCGTACTGAGACCCTCTTGTACAGCGATTTCAAGGTCCTCCTGAAGGCCGGCAAGGTGGAAGACCTGACCCTCGGTGAGCGTATCATCTCCGGGCGGCTGAAGCGGGAGGGGCTGGAAGGGCTCCTCCCTAAAACGAAGGTGGAGGAGATTCAACGGTTGGCCGGTGAGGAACATCGATTCGTGACCATCCGGGTCAGCGATTCGACCTTGATCCAGGACCTGGAGGCCTCGAAGGTGCGATTCACCGGCGAGGTGGAGAGCACGTGGTTTATTACCCTGCTCTCCTGGGTGCTCCCTGCCCTGGTCTTCGTTGGTGTGTGGATGTTTCTCATGAAGCGAGTCGGGGGACCGGCGAGCGGTCTGATGGCGATCGGCAAGAGTAAGGCCAAAGTGTACATGGAGAAAGAGACCGGCGTGACCTTCGCCGATGTGGCGGGGATCGACGAGGCGCGCGCTGAGCTGATGGAGATCGTCGAATTCCTGAAGACGCCCGAACGGTACCGTCGGCTTGGGGGGAAGATTCCCAAAGGGGTGCTGATCGTCGGGGCCCCAGGGACCGGGAAAACGCTACTGGCCAAGGCCGTAGCCGGGGAGGCAGGGGTCCCGTTCTTCAGCCTCAGCGGGTCGGATTTCGTTGAGATGTTCGTGGGGGTTGGGGCGGCTCGGGTGCGGGACCTCTTCGCTCAGGCTCAAGAAAAAGCCCCCTGCATCATCTTCATCGATGAGCTGGATGCCCTCGGAAAGGCTCGCGGGCTCAACCCGATGGGCGGACACGATGAACGCGAGCAGACCCTCAACCAACTGCTGGTGGAGATGGACGGCTTCGACACGAACAAGGGCGTGATCATCATGGCCGCGACCAACCGCCCGGAGATCCTCGATCCGGCCCTGCTCCGCCCCGGGCGTTTCGACCGACAGGTGGCCCTCGACCGTCCCGATATCAAGGGCCGGGAGAAGATCCTCCAGGTGCATGTCAAGCCGGTCACGCTTTCACCGGAGGTTGACCTCTCGGCCATCGCCGCGAAAACCCCGGGGTTCGTCGGCGCCGATCTGGCCAATCTGGTGAATGAGGCGGCGCTGTTGGCTGCGCGCAAGGGCAGGGATGCGGTGGTGATGGCGGACTTCGATGAGGCGATCGACCGGATCGTGGGCGGCCTCGAAAAGAAGACCCGGGTAATGAATCCCGCAGAGAAGGAAACCGTCGCCTACCACGAGGCCGGCCATGCCTTGGTGGCGGAGTCGCGCCCTCGTGCCGATCGCGTCTCGAAGATCTCCATCATTCCTCGTGGCGTGGCCGCGCTTGGCTACACGCAGCAGTTGCCCACGGAGGATCGGTACCTGCTCAAAAGGGCCGAGATCCTTGATCGACTTGACGTGCTCCTGGGGGGGCGGGTGGCCGAAGAGATTGTCTTTGGGGACGTCTCTACCGGGGCGCAGGATGATCTTCAGCGGGCTACCGATATGGCACGCCTCATGGTAACCCAGTACGGGATGAGCGAACATCTGGGCTTGGCGACGTTCGAAGAACCGCGCACTTCCTTCCTCAACATCCAGAGACCTCAAAGGATACGGGAGTACAGCGAGCAGACTGCTCAGGCGATTGATGAGGAGATCCGGAAGCTTCTGACTGATGCCCACACCCGAGTCGAGCAGACGCTTGCCGGTAGACGCGGTGAGTTGGACGCGTTGGCCAAGCTGCTGCTGGAAAAAGAGGTGGTCGATCGAGAGGCCCTGACGCAGTTGCTGGCGTCCCAAAGGGTTTAGGGGCCTAGATTCCGTTTGAGGGTATGTCGGATTCCCTTCTGCTACTGGGACATCCAGTTTCTTCCTGGGGCATACGTGTCCCAAATGCCTTTCCTTTAGTTTTCAAGTAGTTACCTTCCTTCTCTGACTTTTCACTGGGACAGTTCCTCCCACCCTGGTACTGGGGCGCCAGAGCATGCCTTTAGATATCAGCGACCTCCTGGAAAAGGGATCTCATCATTTCAATAAGTTAGGCAACGTGCTTGGGCAGCAGAGCTTGTAGAATCGTTGGCCCAGGTATTGCTCCTCAAAAAATGAAAAGGCCGTATCGGATGACTATTATGAGTAACCAGCGAAAAGTTTTGATCGTTACGCCGGAATTATCGGTTCGGCAGCAGATCCTCAGCCGTGTGTCGGCGAAGGGGTATGAGGCCGTTGCTGCCGAGAGAGGTTATGATGCTCTCCTCACTGTTGTCGAGCAGAACGTCGGGTTGGTAATTATCGATCTTTCGATCGACGAGTCCGCCGGCGTCAAGACCGTGGAGATCCTCCGAAAGATTCGGCCTCGCTTACCCCTGGTGGTCGTATCCGGCGACCGGTCGCTCGAAGCGGGTCGCCAGGTTCTCCAGCATGGCGTTTTCTATTATCTGCTCAAGCCTGTTGATCTTGAGGAGCTCGACCAGATTATCCGGATTGCTCTTACCTCCAACAGGCAGCAGACTGCAGGAATGGAGCGGCAGGCTCAAGAATGGAGGCCGGCAGGAGAGAGGGGAGGGGTAGCATGACGGCAGTCCGGCGTGTCGTGACCATCGGTATCCTGGCGATAGCGTCACTGCTGATCGTTCGCTCGGCTGCGCTTGCGCACGGGGCAGGTGTGCGCGGCACGCAGGCGCTCTACGTCGCGAATGAGGGCTCGGATACGGTTTCGGTGATCGATCTTGAGTCAATGAAGGTGACCGGCACCATTACTGTGGGCTCCGGCCCGCAGCATGTCGCAATCAGCCCGGATCGCCGTCGCGCCTTTGTCACGTGTGGCCGTTCGGCTGAGGTCTGGATTCTGGACTTACCCACCCACGCTGTCCTGGCCACGGTGCCCAATGCGACCGGCCCAGAGGGCCAGACGGTTTTTGGAGCTGGCGCGACCTATGCCTACGTCACCAACAGTCTGTACAGCCGGGTTACGGTGATTGAGACTGCCACCGGAAAAAAGGTTGCGATGATTCCGGTGGGAGAAGCACCCACGAAGATCGGCATCTCCCCGGATGGTAGCCACGCCTATGTTCCCAGCGAGCGGTCCCATTCCGTCGCTGCGCTGAACCTATCGCTGAATGTCGTCGCAGCCGAGCTACCGATCGCCGTGAGACCTTATGCCGTCGAGATTTCTCCCGATGGCAAGTATCTGTTGGTCTCCAGTCCTGATTCAAACACCGTCACCGTCATCGAGGCCGCCACTCAGATGTCGTTGCGTAGAATCCCCGTCGGTGACGACCCGCATCACGTGGTGTTCGGCCCTGGTGGGGCCTTTGCGTACGTGCTGAATAGGGGCTCGAATAACCTGAGCGTGATCCAGATGGCAAATCATCAGGTGGTGGCGACCATCCCCGTGGGGAAGGAGCCAAGCGATGCCGACATCACGCCGTCCGGCCACTACATCTATGTGACGAATACGGGTGGGGACGACGTGTCGGTCATCTCAACGCGAACCAGCACTGTGGTAGGGACGATCCCTGTAGGGACCCGTCCGCATGATATCGTCATCTCGGGCGACGGGCGGTACGCCTTTGTGGCCAACACCGGATCGGATGATATCTCCGTGATCAACCTGCTCTCCCAGACAACGGTAGGGCGAGTGCCTGTCGGCAAGCGCCCCCGTGGGCTGGCCTTATGGTGAGGAGCAACAGATGACGCAGCTTTCGGAGATCATGAATCGGACGCTGATCACCGTGGACACGCGCACTTCCCTGCGCCGGGCTCAACGAATGCTGGATCAGCATCACATCCGCCATCTGTTCGTGATGGACGGCAAGCGTCTGGTTGGGATCGTCACCGATCGCGATCTTCGAAAGGCCGCCCCCTCCTCGAAGTCGCCTTTGACGACCAGTGAACGCGAGGAGTTCATGGACGAGTTGAAGGTCGTGGAGGTCATGTCGCGGAAGCTGATTACGGCCTCCCCTACGACGACTGCGCGGGAGGCAGCAAAGGTAATGGTCCGCGAAAAGATCGGCTGCCTGCCGGTGGTGGATGGCAATACACTGGTTGGGATCGTGACCGAGACCGATCTGCTCGAGATACTGGTCCGGGGAGAGGAGGCATCATGACCAGCGAGCGTTTTCGTTTTCCAGGCATCCCGGCCACAGCAGACGGCTCGGCTGCAGTCGTCTGGGTCGACTCGCATATTACGCAAGGCGCTTGCGCCTATCCGATTACCCCCTCCACCAATATGGGAAGCGGGTACCAAGCGGAGGTTGCGAACGGCACACGCAACCTTTGGGGCGAGCCGCTCTTCTTTCTCGAGCCTGAGTCGGAGCATAGTTCCGCGTCCGCGTGCGAGGGGTTTGCCTTGGCTGGTGGGCGGGTCTCGAATTTTACCTCCGGTCAGGGGCTGGTCCTGATGAAGGAGGTCCTCTATACCATCGCCGGGAAGCGGCTCCCGGCGGTCTTTCATATCGGTGCTCGCGCCCTGACCTCTCAGGCCTTAAACGTCCACGCGGGTCACGATGACGTAATGGCCGTGGCGGATGTCGGCTGGGGGATGCTCTTCGCGAAGAATGCTCAGGATGTGGCTGATCTGGCGCTCATCGCCCGCCGCGTTGCCGAGGAGGGGGAGACCCCGTTCATGACGGTCCAGGACGGTTTCCTCACCACCCACACGATTGAGAATCTCCTGCTTCCGGAACCGGAGCTGATGAAGGAATTCATCGGCGACCCGCATGCCGGCACGCGCCTGCGCAATCTCATGAATCCTTTGAAGCCGATCATGAGCGGTGTCGTGCAGAATCAGGACAGTTACATGAAGGGAAAGATTGCTCAGCGGTTCTTCTACGATCGACTGCCGGCGATTGTCGAGCGGGTGATGGAGCAGTATTACTCCCTGACAGGCCGCCGGTATGGTCCGGTGGAGGCGTACCGGCTGGAGGATGCCGACTATGCCATCGTGGGGATGGGAGGGCTGGTCGAGACCGCCATGGCCACCGTCGATGATCTCCGAGCCCGCCGCGGCGTTCGGGCCGGCGCGCTGCATGTCACCTGCTTTCGCCCGTTTCCGGGCCCGCAAATCGTCGAGGCAATGAAGCACCTGAAGGCCATGGCGATCATCGAGCGGATGGACAACCCCACCGCTCAGTCAAACCCTCTCACTGCTGAGATTAAGGCGGCGTTCGCCGATGCGCTGACGGGCACTCCGGGGTACCCGACGATTGACAGGATGCCGATCATCTATTCCGGTTCAGCCGGGCTGGGCAGTCGGGATATCCGTCCCGGTCACTTCGTGGCTGCTATCGAGCATATGCAACGGGACGATGGTGGATCTCGTTACTTTGTTTTGGGGATCAAGCACGACTTGGCGCTTGCGCCATCAGAGGATCCGAAGATCAAGCCGGCCGGCGCCTTCTCAATGCGCGGCCATTCGGTTGGTGGCTTCGGATCGGTGACGACCAACAAGGTGATCGCCACGATTGTGGGCGATCTCTTCGGCTTGAAGGTTCAGGCCTACCCGAAGTACGGTTCCGAGAAGAAGGGCCTGCCTACCACCTACTATCTGACTGTGGCTAAGGAGCGGATCCGCACCCATTGCGAACTCGCGCAGGTCGATTTCGTGCCTCTCAACGACATCAATGCCTTCAATCTTGGCAACCCGTTGGCCGGCTTGGCGGAAGAGGGGATGGTCTTTATCCAGACCGACAAGACGACGCCGGAAGAGGTCTGGGCGCGGATCCCTGACTATGCGAAGAGAATCGTCCGGGAGCGGCATATTCGGGTCCTCGCCCTGGATACCGTAAAGATCGCGCGCGAGGTCGCCAGCTCCGCCGATCTGGAGCAACGGATGCAGGGGATTGTTCTCCTGGGAATTTTCCTCCGCTGTACACCGTTTCTCCGCGAGCAGCATCTAACTGAGGAGCAGGTCTTCTCGGCGGTCGAGCGGTCATTGCGGAAGTACTTTGGCAAGCGTGGTGAGCAGGTCGTTCGTGATAATCTGGAGGCGGTGAGACGAGGCTATACCGAGGTCTTCGAACTCCCAATGAAGCTGATGACGGCGGTTGGGGCTGGTCGCATAGGGTGCTCGTTCTGAGTAGTTCGTCTGTGTAGGTCGGGTTAGCGTAGCGTAACCCGACATCCTCCGGTGAGCCGTCGGGTTACGGCCTTGACGACCTAACCCGACCTACTATACCAAACAAGGAGTGGCAATGGCGGAGGAGCTGGTCAGGGACTGGATGCACCGGGGTGTGATCACGTGTGGACCTGAGACGTCTGTCCAGGTAGTAGCCGATACGATGAAAACGCGCGACATCAGCGCCCTGGTGGTGGTGGACGAGGCGGGAGACGCCATCGGCGTCATCTCTCGCACCGATCTCGTCAACGCCCGGTTTGTCGAGCCGTATCTCAAGCATTGGCGGGGACTCACCGCCAAGCACCTGATGAGCTGCCCGGTCGTCAGCGTTTCGGACGATACGTCGCTTGCTGAGGCTGCGACATGCCTCCGTGACAGGAAGATCCACCGGCTGGTTGTGACCGAGAGGCACGGGACACACGAAAAACCAATCGGCATCCTCTCGGTGACCGATCTGGCCGGGAAGTTGTGACTGCACAGAAGAAAGGTTTCGTCATGGCAGATCAAGAGCGAGCATATAACCCTCTGGATGAGGAGCACGTCGAGCAGGCTGCCGGGACCAAGGCTCGCGGGATTGAGAAGGAGATCCACGAAAGCGCCTTGCCCCCGACCGGGGTTCTGGAGCTTGATCTTGAGCAGTACGTGGGCGACTTCAACGAGCGGATCATCGGGGCGTACGCGGCCGGGACAGGGGAACAGACACTTCCGGCTGATGTGGGGGTGGCCCGCAGTCTGATCCCGCCGGGGACCGGCGCGCTGCGAGACTTCAGTTACATTGCGCCGGAGATTCCGCGGTTCGATCGGGATCGGTGTGTCGGGTGCATGGCCTGCGTCACGGAGTGTCCGGACACCGCCATCCTGGGAAAAGCCATTCCCAAGTCGCGTCTGGAGGCTGAGCTGAACAGCATCACCGACGACCGGGAGCGGGAGGCAATCCGGGCCCAGTGGGGCGAGACGAAAAAGTACTATGAGCTTTACGAGAAGAAAGGGGAGGAAGGTGCCCTCTTCGGCATCTTCGTCGATCCGACCAAGTGCAAGGGGTGCGCCGAGTGCGTCGAGGTCTGCGGGACCCTCGGCTATCATGCCCTCACGATGGTGAAGAAGGACGAGACGACGATCCCACGCTATCGAAACTATTTTAACTTCTTCCGACAAGTCGGTGCCACTCCACGCAAGTATATCAATGAGCGGGCGCTCGCGGATATGATGCTCCATGAGGAGGCGGCGCTCCTTTACGTTGGCGGCGCCGGCTCGTGTATGGGGTGTGGTGAAGCGACGGCGATCCGAATGATGTTGGCCGCGACCGGATTCGTCTATGGCGCGGAAGCAATCGGAATCGTAGCGGCGACCGGGTGCAACACGGTCTACGGCTCGACCTATCCGTACAACCCGTTTCTGGTTCCCTGGACCAACTCCCTGTTCGAAAACGCGCCGGCCATGGCAATGGGTGTTCGCGCCAAATGGAATCAGCGCGGGTGGCAGGACAAAAAGCTCTGGGTCATCGGGGGGGATGGGGCGATGTACGACATCGGGTTCCAGTCACTCTCAAGGATGCTGGCCGCCGGGATGGACATTAACGTACTGATCCTGGATACGCAGGTCTACTCCAATACCGGCGGACAGGCCTCCTCGGCGACCTATACCGGACAGGACGCAAAGATGGCTACGTTCGGCAAGACGGTGCCAGGCAAGCAGGAGCGGCGGAAAGAGCTGGCGCTTATCGCCATGATGCACCCGGATACTCTTGTCGCGCAGACTACGGCGGCCCACGTCAACCACTTTTATCGGGCCATCATGGCGGCCAATGAGTACCCGGGGCCGGCCGTAGTCACTGTCTACACTACCTGCCAGCCCGAGCACGGCGTAGCGGACGACCGGTCCTCGCATCAGGCGAAGCTGGCGGTCGATTCTCGGGCATTCCCCCTCTTTATGTACGACCCACGGAAGGGAGAGAGGATCAAAGAGCGACTCAGCCTGGCAGGTAACCCGGCGATGGGCGAAGACTGGTATAGACTGCCTCACACCGGAGAGGTGATCGACTTTCTGACGTTCGCCAGGACAGAGGGCCGGTTCGCGAAGCAGTTCGACACGGAAGGCCGTCCGTCTGATATCTTACGCTACACCCAGACCGAGCGACTTCAGTACTGGCGGCGCCTGCAAGAGTTGGCCGGAGTGCGATAAAGACGGATTTATGACTCACTACACTGGGGAACTAGTTGAACACCGCGAAACGGAGAAACTTCCATTTTCCCGCTGCTGGCGGGTGGCTAAAGGAGGTTTCAATGATTACACTCAAGAAGATTCTTGTGCCGACAGACTTTAGCGAGACCGCGAAGGTGGCGCTCACGTATGCTCGGGCGCTCGCCTCCACGTACCACGGCTCGGTGCATGTCCTGCACGTGTTGCCGGACGCCTCGGTTCAGCCTTGGGCGTTCGGGGTCGAGACCGAGACCATGGGGCTTTCAACCTCAGAGCGGTTGAAGCGGTGGGAGCAGAAGGCAAACGAGCAGATGAAGAATCTGCTCTCGGAGACGGAGCGGAAGCAACTCGATGTGCGATTTGTGACGCAGGTGGGCCATCCGGTCCAACAGATTCTTCAGTACGCCAAAGACCAGGCGGTCGATCTCATCGTGATGGGGACACACGGTCGAGGTACCCCTGCGCCCACATCGGGCGGGGCGTTCCCATGGAACGTACCAATGGGCAGCGTTGCCGAGCGAGTGGTTCGCCAAGCCCCGTGTCCGGTCCTCACCGTTCGACATCCGGAGCATGAGTTCGTTACGCCCTAAACGTTTTCCGTAAAGTGTGGGCGACTGGCGCCGGGCTCTAGCCGGCGCCAGTGCAGGGCGGAGCGGGACACCGCGGTCTCCTGCCAGCTTGCCGACGTCGCCGCTTGCTCCGCCCCAGCACCACCGGGCGGGCCGGCGAGAGAATGCGTGCAGTGCGGTGATGAAAAGAGGGTTCTTGCGGGCACTGTGGTCCCGGCCATCGGGATTGCGTTAATAATCGGGATGTGCCTGATGGTCGGCAACCCCATACTGACTCTTCCCGGATTGATTGCCATGGCCGTGGGGCTGGTTCAGCAATCAGAACGATTCGGCTCGACTCCGTGGCATCCAGCGTATTGATATGGTATGCTTACATATATGATGCTGCCTTGTTGTGTGGGAGGATGGCGGGTGAAGGTAATGGATCGACCGATCCAGAGTCGGATAGGTAGGGCCCGGACCACGGTCTGGGTGGGAAAGAGGTCAGGCGTCAGTGTGCCGAAGGAGAGTTATGTATCCTGTTATTACTGCATTTGATCACTTGGTCTTTGCGGAGGCCCCGAAGCTGATCTATTGGGAGTTGACGCGGGCCTGCGACTTGGCCTGCACACATTGCCGTGCTGAAGCTATTGCGTTTCGCGACCCGTTAGAACTCAACACGGATGAGGCAAGGGCGCTGCTTGCGGAGCTTCGGGCATTCGGGGACCCGCCCCCACAACTGGTTATGACCGGCGGCGATCCATTGAAACGCCCGGATTTCTTTGATCTGGTGCGACACGGCAGAAGCATTGGGATGCCGGTATCCGTGGCTCCGAGCGGTACCCCGCTGCTCACACCGGACGCGATCGCGGTTTTGGCGGATAATGGCGTGATGAGTATGTCGCTCAGCATCGACGGCGCGACGGCCATGAGCCACGATCGGTTTCGCGGAGTCACGGGTTGCTTCGATACCACTATGCGTGCCATCCAGGCTGTCCGGGCAGCTGGGATCCCGCTGCAGATCAACACCCTCGTCACCCCGGAAACCATGACAGAGCTGCCCGGCGTGTTTCGGTTGCTGAAGGACCTGGGGATCATGCGATGGAGTCTCTTTTATCTGATCGCCACGGGGCGCGGTCGAGTACTGCGCGAGATCAGGCCCAGCGAGGCCGAGGCGTTGCACAACTGGATCTACGACATCGTGAAGACGGCCCCATTTGCCATCAAGGCGACAGAGGCGCCGCACTTTCGTCGAGTGGCCTACATGCGGATGCGTCTGGAAGGCCTGGACGATGCCGCGATCCGGCAGACGCCTATCGGACGGGGGTTCGGCATCCGCGACGGCAACGGGATCATGTTCATCTCGCACACCGGGGACGTCTATCCGTCCGGGTTCTTGCCGGTGACGGCGGGAAACGTACGCCGGCAGAGTCCCGTCACGATCTATCGCGATTCGGACATTTTTACGCGTCTTCGCGACGCTGATCAGTATGGCGGCAAGTGCGGCATGTGCGAGTTTCGCTGGGTCTGCGGTGGGTCGCGGGCCCGCGCCTTTGCTGAGACCGGCGATCCGAATGGCAGTGATCCGCTGTGCGCCTACAGGCCGGAGGCTGCGCTGGTAGGGGCGACGGAAGGCGATCGAGGATGGGCGACGGGCGAAGAGTAGGGGAGGATGGCGGGAGCCCAGGGGGAGGGTTTCATGGGCTCGGAGAGCCGATCTGTCCCTTCTTCGCGAGGGCCGGCACCGACTGGCTCTATCCGGTCACAGGTTATTGTCGAGGTCGGCCGGATGGGAAGCTCATGATTCCCAGCGTTGCCGAGTATCGCGATTTCTGTACAACCGAGCGCTATCGATCCTGCCGATACCGCGGCAATGGACAAGCCATTAAGGTCACAGGACTGGATGGCTGAGATGACGCCCGGCAGTTTTGCCTTCCGTCCCGGATGGATGTAGGGACATTTGTTGACCTGTATATGGAGTACGCCGGTCCATCAGGATCAGATCTGCGATTCTCACACGTGAAGCGCATCGACATCTGAGAGGTAAGGTGATGATGCTTCATCAGCGTGACCCTCAACAACGGTCGGCTCTGATGGCCGTCCGCAAACCCCAATCATTCCCTCAATCGACCTATTTTGGCATTCAGATGCTCTAGCCGATTAGTGGTATCCGGTATAGATTGTGTATAGAAGGTGCAGCGCGATAGTACCGGGCCGATAGTCTGTATGGCGTTTTAGCAAGGGCGGAAGGTCAGTGATTATAGCCGACAGGAGGGACGAATGCAGATCTCACGGATCCTTTTTCCGACCGACTTCTCCCATGATGCCGAACACGCGTTCCAGTATGCGCTGACCCTTGCTCGCCAGTTTGGTGCCGAGCTCTACCTTCTTCATGTCATCTATTTCCCTCCTCAGACGCCGGAGTACGATATCGGGCAGGTCATCGACGGCCTGGTCAAGAATGCGGAGGATAGCTTGGGCAAGCTGGTCGAGAGCGTTAAGGAGCCGAACCTGGTCTTCCACCGTGACGTGCAGGTCGGGGTAGAGCACGCCGAGATTACGAAGTATGCCGAGAAAGAAAAGATCGATCTCATCGTGATGGGGACCCGCGGACGATCCGGGCTGGCACATATCTTTCTTGGAAGTGTCGCCGAACGGGTGGTTCGCCACGCCTCTTGCCCCGTCCTGACCGTGAAGCTCCCGGTGACGAAAGGCGCAGAGGCGGCGAAGAGGGGATGAGTGAGGTGACGGTGCAGCGCCAGGCGTTGGTCCAGTATCTCGAAGCCGCCCTCAGTGGCATCGTACAGGTACAGGCCCTTCGGCCGCTCACGGGCGATGAGCCCACCCTTGCCGTAAAGGAGTCCGGATCTCTGCGAGGTCACGACCTGAAGGCGTTCGGCTATGGCCAGCCGATCCAGATCGACCTGCTCCTGGACGGAATTCCCCGTTCGTATGTTTTCTCCACCATGCGAGGTGGCCGGGGCTTCGGCCACGACCACATGGCCGATAGGGCGGGCACCTTGATCTGGGCGCATGACGCCTACGGGAAGCTCGCTCGCCACGTCAAGAGCCTTGATGTCGGTTTCTTCACGCGCGAGGGGCAGTTACAATCGGCTGGGCGCGCAGAGGAGTACTTCCTCCTCGTAGAGAAGGTCGAGGGGACCGCGTATCGGGTCGATCTCGAACGGATTCGGACCGAAGGGAATGTAGCTGTTTCCGACTTCGACCGCGCCAGGGCGCTCTCGGAATATCTGGCGAAGATTCACGCGGTAAAGGGTCAGGATGTCCAGTTGTACTTCCGTCGGATTCGAGATCTGATTGGCCACGGTGAGGGGATCATGGGGATCCTTGATGGGTACCCAGTCGATTATCCTCTCCTCCCTTCCAAGCAGCAGTACCTTGTAGAGAGCGGATGCATGGCTTGGCGACACTATCTGAAAGCAAAGGCCAAGCGCCTGAGCATCGTTCACGGCGATTTTCACCCCTGGAACATCCTCTTTCGAGAGGGGACTGATTTTACACTGCTCGACCGGAGTCGTGGGGAGTGGGGAGAGCCGGCCGATGATATCGCGGCCCTCAGTATCAATTTCCTCCTCTTCTCGCTCTTGCGGTCAGGACACATGGAGGGGCCATTCCAGGAGCTGTTTGATCTCTTCTACGGCGAATACCTTGAGCGGACCCACGATCTGGAACTGAACTCCGTAATACCACTCTTCTATGTCTTCCGGGCCCTTGTCATCGCGAGCCCGCGTTGGTACCCTGACCTTCCGGAGCAGGTACGCGTCAAACTGTTTCGGTTCGTCCGGGCGATGCTCCGTATCGAGCAGTTCGATCATAAGGATCTCAATCAATACCTGGTGTGAGGAGATCGCGGTGGCGTGGGTGGCGTGGCTCACAGGACTTCCAGGAAGCGGCAAAAGTAGCGTGGGGCGTGAGGTCGCTCGACGCCTGGAGGAACGCGGAATGCGAGTGCGGATGTTGGAGCTCGATGAGATTCGCAGCGTAGTGACCCCCTCACCTCGCTATACAGCCGAGGAACGCGAGGTCGTCTATCGTGCTCTTGCCTACATGGCGTGGCTGCTCCACAACGAGGGGGTGAGCGTGATCATCGATGCGACTGCTCACAAACGACATTTCCGTGATGTCGCCCGTGCGCTGATCCCTGCCTTTGCCGAGATCTTTCTCCGTGCGTCGCTCCCGGCTTGTCGGGCGCGTGCGGGGGATCGGCATGGCGGCCACGCCCCTGCCGATGTCTATGGGCAAGCGGGCCGCAAGGGATCGACCGTACCGGGCGTCGATGAGATATACGAGCCGCCGCTTCACCCTGAACTCGTGCTTGATACCGAGGAGCTTCAGGTGACGCAAGCTGCAGATCGGGTGGTAAGGTTTCTTGAGGCATTTCAGGTTGGCCAGGCGACAGGCTCGTTGAACAGGGGATCGTGAGGATTGACTGATCGCGGAGGAAGGGTGATGAGTGCGCCGTCGAACCTACGAGTGTTGGATGCTGTTGACGAGCAGGGAGAACGAGGCCGGGCGTGCCCTTACCTGCAACGGGCCACTCAAGTTTTCCGGTATCCCATTGAGGGATACTGTTTAGCGCATCCCTATGGAAGACTTCAGGTCGTCACGATTGCGGAGTTTCGCGAGCTCTGCACAACGATAGAACACGTTCAGTGCCAATTGTACCGCAGTCAGCGAAACCAAGCCCTGATCGAGGCGGATCCGGAACGCGCAGCAGCCTGATCTGAAACGGGGTCTCCTCACGCCCTTTCGGAGGGACTGAGCGCTGATTGCTGAACGCTATGTTCCAAGGAAAGGAGGAGCGACGATGGCGCTCGTAAAGTGGACACCATTCGGAGACTTAAGTACGTTCAGGCGAGAGATGGACCGGCTGTTCGATCGGTTTTTGGGCGAGATGCCTCGACTGGACCTGTCCGGGATGGGGTGGACTCCGCATCTGGATGTAACCGAAACCAAAGAATCTCTGGTTATCAAGGCCGAGCTTCCCGGTCTGGATGTCAAAGATCTGGACATCAGCATCTCCGGGAATATGCTGACCCTAAAGGGGGAGAAACGGCAGGCGAAAGAGGAGAAGGACGAGCACCACCACCTTATTGAGCGGTCCTATGGCGCCTTTACCAGGATGGTCGAGCTTCCGGCGCCGGTTGCCGCTGATAAGGTGAAGGCCGCTTTTAAAAACGGAGTACTGAGCATTACTCTCCCGAAGACAGAGGAGGCAAAGCGGAAGGCGATCTCGATTGAGGTTGAATAACACGGCGTTCCAAGGTCCTTGTTCAAGGGTCCACGTTTCAGGTTCTTCGAACCTGGTACCCGACACCTGGAACATGGCACCCCGTTATAGGGAGAGATCGATGAAGACACCCATGGTTGTACGCAGGCGTTACGACACCGCATCGTCTAAGAAAAGCGTGGGTTCCGAGACCGATTCTTACCTGGCCAGGGGCGCTCTTGGCAAGATGGCGGTATGTCACGGGTGCCATGCCATCTCGACGGGGAAGCGATGGTATCAGGATGAGGCGGTCTATGCCAAGCTTCTTAAAGCAGAAACGGTGAGAGAGGTGTTCTGTCCGGCGTGTGAAAAAATACGCGACGGCTACCCGAGCGGGCAGGTGACGCTCAAGGGCCCATTCCTGGCTGAGCATCGGGATGAGATCCTGCACATCATTACCAACGAGGAGAAACGGGCCAGAGAGCTCAATCCGCTTCATCGAATCATGAGCCTCAGTGAGGAGAACGGGCAGCTTGAGATTACGACAACCGATGAAAAGCTGGCCCAGCGGATCGGGCGGGAGCTTCGCAAGGCCTGCGGCGGGACCGTTGCGTACGGCTGGTCACACAATAATAAATTCCTCCGGGTTCAGTGGGAGCGTTGAGGGGCAGACCGATGCCGCCGATTCTTGTTCAGGCATTAGTACACCCGCCTATCGGCGAGCAGCGGATCGAGATTGTCGAGCGGAAAGGGTTGGGTCATCCGGACTCGATCTGCGATGCGGTGATGGAGGAGGTGGCGCGGGCCATCAATGCCGAATATCAACAACGCTTCGGCCGGATCCTCCACAACAATATCGACAAGGGGCTCCTGGTAGCAGGGCGGGTGCGCAGGCGGCTCGGCGGAGGTCGTGTGCTGCGACCGATGGAGTTGGTGATAGGCGATCGCGCCACCTTCCGCGTCGGCAGGGTGAGAGTTCCGATCAAGGAGATCGCGGTGGAGGCAGCGAAGGAGTGGTTCCGCAAGTCGCTGCGTCACGTGGACCCGGACCGGCACCTGCGCTACCGGGTTGTCCTCTCGGAGGGCTCAGACGAGTTGGCCGATATCTTCCGGCGGGAGGGGGTACGGGAAGCGAATGACACCTCAGCGGCCGTCGGCTACGCCCCCCTGAGCGAGACCGAACAGATGGTCCTCTGGGTGGAGCGATACCTGAACTCCCCCGGCTTCAAGGCGGCATTTCCTGAAACAGGGGAGGATGTGAAGGTCATGGGGGTGCGCGCGGATCGGGAACTGAGCCTCACGATCGCCATGCCGCTCCTGTGCGAGGCGATTACGTCTGAAGCGGCCTATTTCCGCAAGAAGGCGGAGATTACGCAAGCCTTACGTCAGGGACTACTCCCCGTCTCGCCAGGTCTGAACAGCGTGAACGTGGTCGTGAACCCGCTTGATCGAGAGGGTCGCGGGATGGGTGGCATGTACCTCTCACTGCTCGGGACATCAGCGGAGGATGCCGATTCCGGGCAGGTGGGAAGGGGCAATCGTGTCAATGGGGTAATTCCCCTGAACCGCCCGGTGAGCGGAGAGGCGGCGGCCGGGAAGAATCCGGTCAGCCACATCGGTAAGATCTACAATGTTCTGTCGCATCGGATGGCCGATCAGATCTATCGACAGGTCGATGGGGTGCGCGAGGTCTATGTCTGGCTTGTGGGTCAGATCGGCCACCCGGTCGATCAGCCGTGGGTAGCGGTCCAACTGATCCAGGCGTCTGATGCGGAGTGTGAGCGGATCAAGCAGGAATGTACGCTGGTGATCGATCAAGAACTGAACCGCTTGGACAATTTTTGTATGGAACTAACCGAGGGGAAGTATCCGGTTTGTTGAGGCCAAGGAAAGGAGCCGACGATGCGAGTGAAGGATCGAATGAGGCGCTCACTGGTGAGTGTCGCACAGTCCGATACACTGGATCATGCGCTGACAACGTTAAAGCGGTTCAATATCCGCCATCTCCCGGTGGTCAAGGGCGACCATGTGGTGGGGATTGTGTCGGATCGTGACGTGAAGAAGGCCGCCCCCTCTCCCTTTGACTATCCGACCGCGGAGGAGTTTCGAGCCTTTACATCCGCAGTGAGTATCAAGGAGATCATGACGAAGGAGGTGATTACGGTTGCTCCGCTCACCCCCATCGAGGAGGCAGCCAGTCTGATGAGCCAGAAGCGTATCGGCGCGCTGCCGGTCGTCCAGGAGGGAAGGCTGGTCGGAATGATTACCGAGACCGATGTCCTTGGTGTCATCACTGAGATGATGGGGGCGACACAGACCGGGTCTCGCATTGAGATCGAGATTCCCGCAAGTCCGGGAACACTCACCGAGGTGATCGGGATCGTCGAAGGGCAGCAGGTGGAGATTGCCAGTCTCGTGACGCTGCCGGCTCGTGAAGGAGCAAGGCGTCTTGTGATCTTGAGGCTTCGGACCATCAATCCGGATCCCGTCGTCAGAGCGTTGGAGGAGCGCGGCTATCCCCAGGTTGTCGGCGAGTTCGTGCACTCGTAGTATAAGTCCCCTCTCCCCACATTTGGGGGGAGAGGGTAAGGGGGACCATAGCCAGCGGATATCCGACGGTGGACACGAGTGTCGTCATGCAGAAGATCTTGATGATGGTAGATGGTTCATTCGCCGCAGAAGCGGGAGCGCGCTACGCCCTCGCCCTCGCCAAGGCCCTTGGTGCGGAACTCGATCTGCTCTTTGTCGCGGGCGACCAATCGGCGCCCGCGATGAAACGCGCCGAGGAGTCGCTGCTGCGCCTGCTTCGGCAGGCGCATGCCCTTGGTCTTACCTCGCGAAGCGTGGTAGAGATCGGTGATCCGATCCGAGTGATGCGGGACTACGTGGCGCGCGAAGGGATTACACTGGCCATGGCGTCCGTAACCGGACCGGAGGTGGCGCGTCGCCTCCTCCGGGAGGTCCCCTGCGCCATGCTGTTGGTGCGGGTGGTCCATCCCGGAAAGATGGCGTCACCGCACGAGATTCTGGTTCCGGTCTACGGCGGTGAGTTTGAAGGCGGTGGCCTCGAGGCGGCGGCCGATCTTCTGGCTCATCTCGGCGAGTTCTGGCATGCCCGCGTCGTTCTCTTCCGGTTGAGGCAGCCGCTGACGCGACTGTTCAATCGCCCGCGCTTTGGCGAGGAGACACCGGAACAGGCGGAACGCACGCTGCATCCGTTTATCACCGCGCTCGCCCGCCGTGGCCTGGCGCCGGGGACTCGGGTTTCGTGGGGCGGTCGCCACGGCCCGGGCATCACGGCTGAGGCTGCCGCCAGGCGCCATGATCTCATCTTTTTGGGAACGAAGGGGCCGCAGAGCTTCCTGCAGTGGCTGCGTCGCGGGACCGTTGACCATCTAGTGCGGAAGAGCCCGTGTGACCTGATGCTCTTCCGTCCCGCCGCGGCCTGAGATCTGAGATCTTACGGGCGGGAGATGAGCGACTATGCAGATTCACCGTCTGTCGGTCGAAGAGGCGCTGAAGGCCCTTGGAACCACCGATCAGGGGTTGAGCGAGGCCGAGGCAGCGAGGCGGCTCAGCGAATTCGGCCCCAACGAACTTCAGGCCGCAGACACAATACCGGTCCTTGCCATGCTGGGGCGGCAGTGTACGCACTTTCTGGCGCTTCTGCTGTGGGCGGCAGCGGCGCTGGCGTTCGTGGCGGACCGGATGAGGCCGGGCGAAGGGATGGATCTGCTCGGCTGGGCCATTATCGGGGCGATTGGAGTGAATGCCCTCTTCTCCTTTGCGCAGGAGTATAAGGCAGAGCGGGCGATCATGGCCTTACGGCGCCTCCTGCCGATGCGCGTAAAGGTTGTTCGGACCGGCGAGATCACGGAGGTTCCGGCATCCGATCTGGCGCCCGGTGATCTCGCGATCCTGGCTGAGGGCGATCGGGTGCCTGCCGATGGGCGGGTGATCGCCGCGGTCCAGTTCCGTGTCGACAACGCGCCGCTGACGGGCGAATCGATTCCTAAGAGCCGCACATCCGAGGCCGCGGCGGAGGGGCCGCTTGTCGAGAGCGCCAACGTCGTGTTTGCCGGTACGACCGTCCTCTCAGGGACGGCGAGGATGATCGTCTTCGCCACGGGGATGAATACGGAGTTCGGCAGGATCGCCCATCTGACGTCGGGGATCGAGGCTGAGATCAGCCCGCTGCAGCAGGAGATCCGAAAACTTACCCGACTGATCGCGGCGGTCTCTACGGGCATCGGGCTCGCTTTCTTCGGGTTCGGGGTGCTGATCGGTCGGAGCTTCTGGGAGAATTTTGTCTTTGCGGTAGGAGTCCTGGTTGCCAACGTCCCGGAAGGCCTCCTTCCTACGGTGACCCTCGCATTGGCGGTGGGAGGGCAGCGGATGGCCAAACGGAAGGCCTTGGTAAAGAACCTGGTATCGGTAGAGACGCTGGGATGCGCTACGGTAATCTGTACCGATAAGACCGGGACTCTTACGGAGAATCGAATGGCGGTGACACGTCTCTATATCGACGGTCGCGAGATTCGAGTCTCGGGCAGTTCCGTGACCACAGAGATAGGCGAACCAGTGGCTCCTGAACTACTGAGGCAGTGGGCGCCGCTCTTCGCCATCGCCGTCGGGTGCAACAACGCCAGTCGTCGTCGTAACCAGGATGACTCGGGATCGACGTTCGTCGGTGACCCGACAGAGATCGCCTTACTGCAGTGTGCGGGTGGGTTGGTGCCGAACGGACCAGATGTAGCGCCTCGAGTTGGGGAGTTTCCGTTCGATGCCGACCGAAAGCGGATGACCACGATTCACGGGGCGTCGTCGTCGAGCAAGGTAGCCTACGTGAAAGGCGCTCCGGAGACAGTGCTGCCCATCTGTCGCTCTATCCTCCACGATGGGCGCGCGGTTCCGCTGGAAGGGGTTGATCGTGAGGCAATCATGGAGCGGCTGAATCTGTTTGCCGGATCGGCCCTGCGGGTCCTCGCCCTGGCCTACCGGGAGTTGCCGGAGGCCGGTCGGCTGCCGTTGATGGAAGAAGCGGAGCGGGATTTGACCTTTGTGGGGTTGGTGGCCATGATCGATCCACCCAGGCCGGAAGTTGCCGAGGCGATGGCCCGATGCAGGAAGGCCGGGATCAAGCCGATCATGATTACCGGGGACAACAGCCGCACGGCGCTGGCCATCGCGCGGGCCATCGGGATGGTCCGGAACGAGCAGGCGTCGGTTCTTGAGGGGAGCCGGATCGAACGGATGCAGGACGAGGAGCTGAAGACCGCCCTTGCCGATCCGGAGATCCTCTTCGCCAGGATGACCCCCACTCAGAAGATGCGCGTCGTAACGCTTCTGAAGGAGATGGGAGAGGTGGTGGCGGTCACAGGCGACGGGGTGAACGACGCGCCGGCCTTGAAGAAGGCCGACATCGGGATCGCCATGGGGATCGCCGGGACCGATGTGGCCAAGGAGGCCGCCGACATCGTCCTGCTCGACGACAACTTTGCCACCATCGTCAACGCCGTCGAAGAGGGTCGGGCGGTCTACGAGAATATCCGCAAGTTCCTCAATTACATTCTGGCCCACACACTGCCCGAGTTGGTCCCGTATCTGGCCTCTGTGGTCTTCCGGCTCCCGCTCCTGCTGACGGTGATCCAGATTCTCGGGGTTGATCTGGGAACCGATCTGCTCCCGGCTCTTGGTCTCGGGGCCGAGCCGCCTGATGCGAACACGATGAATCGCCCGCCAAGGTCCAGAAACGAGCGCTTGTTGAATGTCCCTTCGCTGATCAGATCGTACCTGTTTCTCGGGCCGATCGAGGCGGTTGCGGCCATGAGTGCCGGACTCTGGTATCTCACGTACAGCGGATGGGAGTGGGGCATCGACCTGCCGGTCGCGAGTCCGCTCTACAGGCAGGCGACAACGGTGGCGTTTGCCGCGATCGTTGTGTGCCAAGTCGCAAATGTCTACGCGTGTCGGAGCCCGAGGGGATCGATCCTCTCTGCGGGTCTCTTCACGAATCGACTCATCGTATGGGGTATTGGGGTCGAGCTCTCCATCCTCGGCCTGATTGTCTACAGCCCGATCGGGCATCGGATCTTCGGAACCGACGTTTTTCTGGGAGGGTTCTGGTGGCTTCTGATCGGCTGTGCGATGCTGCTGCTTCTTCTGGAAGAGGCGAGGAAGGGGATCGTTCGCCGCTTCGATCCGGCGAAAGGACTTCGTTATCAGGAGGGAACCGCATGAAACCAAAGGCGACGCCGGCTCGTGGGCAGCGCTCAGGACGGACGCCACAGCGGCGAGAGCGATCGACAGCGGCTGAACCGTCGATGGATGTGGGGACAGAGGCGGAGAGGCCGCTCGATGCCGAGGATGTGGCGTTGGCCTCGCTCGATGCAAAGGTGCGGACAGAAGAGGCGCGGGCAGATCTCAGTTCGATAGAGCCGCACGCCGACTTGAGCGTGCGCCTTCCACGCGCTGTGATCTCCCGCCTCCTGGCAGAGGCTGATCAGTGTAACATTACCCCGTCAGAACTCATCAAGCGGGCCCTCATGCAGTATTTGCCCATGCAGAAGGGCGGGGGCCGCAGGTGATGACGGACACACAGGCATGGGCCACGACAGAAGAACGGCCCCCACGATACACGACAAAGGAGACTCTCTCATGCTAGTCGGATTTCCACAGCAGGTCACACTTCAGACCGGAACAGAGGTTACGATTCGCCCAATGGTCCAAGAGGATGCAAAAAGGCTTCACGAATTTTTCTGCAGGCTGCCGCGTGAGGATCGTCTCTTTCTGCGAGACGATGTGTCCCTCCGGGAGGTAATCGATTCGTGGGCGGAAGAGTTGGACTACGAGAAGGTCCTGCCGCTCGTGGCAGAGGTGGACGACACTATCGTGGCAGACGCCACCTTGCACCGCCGAAAGTTCGGTTGGACCAGTCATGTGGGAAAGGTGCGCCTGGTTGTCGATACCGATTATCGGGGGAAGGGTCTTGGGACGCTCATGCTCGAGGCGCTGATCGAAACCGCCAAGAAGGTGGGTCTTGAAATTCTTGTCGCTGAGATTATGAGGGATCAGACAGGTACGCTGAATGTCCTCAGGCGGTTGGGATTCGAAAGGGAGGCGGTCTTCTATAATTATGTCAAAGACCAGATCGGAGAGGAGCACGACCTCGTGGTCATGATGAAGAATCTGCAGATTGAGCCGGCCATGGTTCCCTTTTGATCCGGATCGTGAGGCATAATCGATGAAGCTGGTGATCAGGCTGAAGCCACCCAAGAGACGGGCCCCCCATCGGCCGACAAAGGTGGAGCCGCAGCGGGTCCGTTACGATCGCAAACGTGGCAGGCAAGCGATTCGGGATGAGTTGAAGAAGGCAGAGGGCGAGATCAACTGAGATAGATATGCCACAATACGACGAGAGTGAGACGCGATGATCGGTCCGTTGACACCTGATGCACTTCGTAAGATCTGCACGCCGGAGAGCCTCCCATTCGAAGGGACTGATGAGCTGAAGCCCCTGGAGGAGGTCGTAGCTCAGGACCGCGCGGTCGAGGCCATTACCTTCGGTGTCGGCATCCGCAGCGAAGGATTCAATCTCTTCGTCCTCGGGCCTGCCGGAACAGGCAAGACCACAGCGATCAAACGCTTCCTCGCCAGCGAGGCGGCCAAGCTTCCTACCCCTCCTGATTGGTGCTATGTCAATAACTTTGCTGATCCGCAACGCCCCCGCGCGCTCTGTCTTCCGTCAGGCCGCGCCCGCCTGTTCCAGGCTGACTGCGAGCGGCTCCTGGAGGAACTGAAGACCGGAGTCCCCAGGGCCTTCGAGTCCGAAGCCTATGAGCAGAACCGCCACATCATCCTGGAGGAGTTGCAGCAACAGACGAGCGACGAACTGGAGGCCTTGCGGAAGCGCGCGGAGGCCCTGGGGTTCGGTCTTGCCAAGGCGGCCAGCGGTTTTATCATCGTTCCCATGCTTCGAGGAAAGCCGCTGAAACCAGAGGGGTTTGAAGGCCTCGATGAAGAGACCAAGAAACAGGTCAACCTGAGAAGTGAGGAGGTACAAAAGGATCTGGCTGCCACGCGCCGCCGAATCCGCGACCTGGAGCGGGAGGCGAAGAATCGCCTCGACGGGATCGACCGGGAGGTCGCAACCTCTGCGGTTGATCACCTGATCGAGGAGGTGAAAGAGCGTTACGCAGATCACCCAACGGTCCAGGCGTACCTCGAGGCGATACGTGAGGACGTCATCGCCAATGTGGATCTGTTTCGTCGAGAGCAAAGCGGGGCACAAGGGCCACCGGAACTGACTGCCATGCTGCGGCAAGGGTTGGACCCCTTGGACCGGTATCGGGTCAATGTCCTGATCGAACATGGGGAAGATGGCGGCGCGCCGGTCGTAATCGAACCGCACCCGACGTGTCAGAATCTGCTTGGGCGAGTCGAACACCAAGTCCACATGGGTGCGCTCTACACCAACTTCCTGATGGCCAAGGCGGGCGCCTTGCACCGAGCCAATGGGGGCTTCCTGGTCCTGGAGGCTATGGAACTGCTCAAGCAATTCTTTGCATGGGACCAACTGAAGCGGACACTAAAAAACCGACGGATCAGAATCGAAGAGCCAGGGGAACAGTTCCGCCTCTATAGTACGGTGACACTTGAGCCCGAGCCGATTCCCCTCAATGTGAAGGTGGTCCTCATCGGCAGTCCCTGGCTCTACTACCTATTGCACGCCCTCGACCCGGAGTTTCAGGAGCTGTTTAAGGTCCAGGCTGAATTCAGCGATCGCGTGGCTCGAACCCCTGACACGATCCTGACCTTCGCCCGCTTGCTGTCGACCTGTTGCGAGGCCGAGAAGCTTAAACCGTTCGACCGAGGTGCGGTGGCGAAGCTGGTAGAGCACAGCTCTCGCCTGGTGGAGGATCAAGAAAAGCTCGCTACGACGTTCAATCATCTCCTGGATGTGGCCCGAGAGGCCTGTTTCCTGGCCGAGCAGAATGGGCATCAGCGGGTCATGGCGGAGGACGTGCGGAGGGCCATTAACGCGAAGATCCGACGCGCCAATCGACTTGAGGAACAGTTGCAGGAACTGGTCATTGAGCGGACCCTGCTTGTCGATACCGATGGGGCCGTAGTTGGTCAAGTGAATGGGATTGCCATTATCCCGCTTGGGGAGTATCACTTCGGCAAGCCGAGTCGAATTACGGCGCGAACCTTCCTCGGGCGCGGCGGCATCATCGACATCGAGCGAGAAGCTCGAATGGGTGGCCGCATTCACAGCAAAGGCGTGTTGATCCTTTCAGGCTATCTCGGCGGCCGCTATGTGCAGCAGGCGCCCCTTGCCTTGTCGGCGAGCCTCGCCTTCGAACAACTCTATGAAGAGGTGGAAGGCGACAGCGCCTCCTCAGCGGAGCTGTACGCGATCCTCTCAAGCCTGTCGGGGCTACCGATCAAGCAGGGATTTGCGGTTACGGGATCGGTTAATCAGCAAGGAGTGGTTCAGGCTATCGGGGCCGTTAACGCCAAGATCGAAGGATTTTTTGATGTCTGCCGCGCGAGGGGGCTGACAGGAGAACAGGGGGTCCTGATCCCGGCAAGCAATGTCCGACACCTCATGCTCAGGGAGGACGTCGTGGAAGCGGTCGCCGCGGGACAATTTCAGATCTTTCCCATTCATACCATCGATGAGGGAATTGCCTTACTGACCGGGCGGCAAGCGGGCGAGTGCGGTCCGGATGGGACCTTTCCCGAAGGAAGCGTGAATGCGCTGGTACATGGGCGGCTGCGCGAGATGGCGGAGCAGGCGAAGGCCTACGGAGCGGAGAGTCCGGCGCCGTCCCGCTCAGATTAGAATGACGAGCAGTCCGATGGATGACTTCGTGCGCTGGTTTGATGAGATCGACCTCACGGACATCTCGCTGGTGGGCGGCAAGAATGTGTCGCTCGGCGAGATGCATCAAAATCTCGAGGTGGATGGTGCCATCGACTGTCCGGTGATGGTCTGATGGTGCAAGTTCCCGAAGTCGAGGCAGGCGACGGGAAATGCTTCACAGAGGAGGTGAGAGATGGCAGGTCAGAAAGTTCCGGTCAAGTCGGTCAAGAAGGTTGGTTCGTTGCTGAGCGAGCTGCTTGAGGTCGAGCGGCGAGTGTCTGAGCGCGCCCATGAGCTCTTCAGAGATCAGGGTTGGCAAGCCGGCCGCGAGTGTGAGTATTGGCTGCAGGCCGAAAAGGAGCTGCTGTGGCGACCGTGCGCGGAGTTGGTCGAGACCGACGGAGAGCTTCGAGTCAGCTTCGCCCTGGCCGGCCTGACTGCCAGGAATGTAAAGGTGCTGGTTGAACCCAACCACCTGACAGTGCGAGCGGCCACAGCGCACGAAGACAGGAAAGAAGAGGGGGCCTGCCACTTCTGCGAGTTTCATCGAGGGGAGCTGTACCGGTCAATGGCGTTGCCGAGCACGGTCATTCCGGAGAAGGCTCAGGCGGAGATGAAAGACGGTATGCTGACCGTTGTACTTCCAAAGGGGAACGGATCAGGAGGCGGGAAGGTCAGGATAAAGAGAGCGTCGGCGAGGACGCGCGTGGAATCCTGACGTGAGCGGACCAACGACCTCATCACATTAACCTGTCGCTATCGGTCACGATCGAGTCGGGTGTAAGACCATCGTAACGGCGCGCAGAGGTCTCGGTACAGAGGCTATCGCCTGCGGGCAGGAGGTGCGATCATGACAATTCCAGCACGGATGCGCGAGTGGTTGGATCAGCAGCAGGTACGGTACGAGATCATTCCCCACAGGGAGGTGTACACGGCTCAGGAGGTGGCCGGCGCCACCCATATCCCCGGTCGAGCCTATGCCAAGGTGGTCATTCTGAAAGGGCGGCAAGGCCTGACGATGGCGGTCCTGCCGGCCAAGTGTCGATTGGATGTCGTTCGGGTGCGGCAAGTCTTGAACGACAGTACGGCGAGTCTGGACCCGGAGGCCGATTTCGCGCAGACATTTGCCGGCTGCGAGCCTGGAGCCATGCCTGCCTTCGGCAACCTCTACGGGATCCCGGTATACTGCGATCAGCACTTAACGAAGGAGACGATGATCGCCTTCCCAGCGGGAAGCCACCACGAGGTGATCCGAATTGCGTCCAAGGACTTTCTTCGGATAACGGGCGCTCAGGTACATGAGATGTGCACGATCGTGCACGAACAGGCCGCGTAAATTGAGTACACAAAGGCTCAGGCGGAAGGTCTTGCTTTCAGAGAGCGGGAAGCCATGGAGTAGTATGATGCACTGAAAGCGGAACAGGTGACGGTTGGCAAAGAGATGCAGGCGAATACTTCCAGCGTCCAGCGTGATGAGTAAGTCTCTGCGGCCCCTTGGGCGAAAGTGCCTTAAGGGGCCGTTTCGCCCTTAGGGACGAGAGACGGCATCATTCGAATGCATAGCTCAAAAGATAAGGCCCGGAAAGTAAGCCCTCTTGCAGGAAGACCCGCCAAACTATCGACGCTTTGGCAGCGTCCCCGCAGCAGTGTGGGATTCTCTCCGAGACACCATTAAAGGAGAGTCTATGGGTAAACACACCCGTACCAGCCATCCAATCTACAACCTTCTCCCTATGGAAGTCGAGGGATTCGATGCCCTTGCCGAGCTGGCCTTGGATATGCGCTGGTCGTGGAACCATGCCGCCGACGAAGTGTGGCGGCAGCTTGATCCCGCGCTTTGGGAACTCACGCATAACCCATGGGTCGTCTTGCAGACGGTCTCGCGGGACCAGCTCGAGCGCGTGCTGGCCGATCCTATGTTCCACAAAAGCGTCGATGAACTTGTACAAGCCAAGCGGCAAGTGGCCGAGGCGTCCGCGTGGTTTCAGCACACCTACCCGCAGTCTCCTCTGACCTGTGTCGCGTATTTCAGCATGGAATTCATGTTGAGCGAAGCGCTCCCTATCTATTCGGGCGGGCTTGGCAATGTGGCCGGCGATCAGCTCAAATCCGCCAGCGATCTGGGCGTACCGGTGATCGGCGTGGGACTGCTCTACCAGCAAGGCTATTTTCGGCAGGTCATCGACGAGGACGGCGCGCAACAAGCCCTCTTTCCATATAACGATCCAGGACAACTGCCGATCACGCCGTTACGCCACCCGAACGGGGAGTGGTTGCGGTTGGAGATCGCTTTACCCAGTTACTCGGTCTGGCTGCGCGCCTGGCAGGTCCAGGTCGGCAGAGTACAACTCTACCTGCTGGACAGCAATGACGCGGCGAACTTTCCCGCTCATCGAGGGATCACAAGCGAACTCTATGGAGGGGGGCCGGAACTGCGCCTCAAGCAAGAACTACTCCTCGGGATCGGCGGATGGCGGCTGCTCAGCGCGCTCGGCATCCAGCCGGAAGTCTGTCACCTGAATGAAGGACATGCAGCCTTCGCCGTGTTGGAACGCGCCCTGAGCTTCATGAAAGAGACGGGGCAGCCCTTCGACGTGGCACTAGCCGTTACGCGAGCGGGAAACCTTTTCACCACCCACACGGCAGTAGCCGACGGCTTTGACCGCTTCGATCCTGCCCTCATCAAGCAATACCTCGGTGGCTACGCCGAGCAGAAGCTTGGCATCACACTCCACGATTTGCTGGCCCTGGGCCGGCAGAACCCGGACGACTCGTCGGAACGTTTCAACATGGCCTATCTGGCGATCCGCGGAAGCGGGGCGGTCAATGGCGTGAGTCGATTGCATGGGAAGGTGAGCCGGCTCCTCTTTGAGTCTCTCTTTCCGCACTGGCCGCAAGACGACGTGCCGGTTGGACACGTGACCAACGGAGTTCATATGCCGAGTTGGGACTCGGCGGCAGCCGACGATCTGTGGACGAAGGCCTGTGGAAAAGACCGCTGGCTGAGGACAACAGAAACCCTGGATCAGGACATTCGCCGTATCTCCGATTCCAGGCTCTGGCAATTTCGCACCGCTGCCAGCCAGTCTCTCATAGAATACGCTCGGGAGCGGTTGTCCCGGCAACTGGCCGCCTCCGGCGCGTCGCCCGAGGCGGTTGACGGGGCGACACATCTATTTGATCCCCACGCCTTGACACTAGGCTTTGCGCGGCGCTTCGCGACCTACAAGAGACCGAATCTGCTGCTGCACGACCCGGAGCGACTGCTTCGCCTGTTAACCAATCCAGAGCGACCGGTGCAACTCATCATCGCCGGCAAGGCCCATCCGGACGACCGGGCGGGGCAGGCCTTGATCCATGAATGGATACATTTCATCCGCCAGCCAGATGCCAGACCCCACATCGTCTTCTTGAGCGACTACGACATGTTGTTAACGGAGCGCCTGGTGCAGGGGGTGGACGTCTGGATCAACACCCCACGACGACCCTGGGAGGCCTGTGGAACGAGCGGCATGAAGGTGCTCGTCAATGGCGGCATCAATCTGTCGGAATTGGACGGCTGGTGGGCGGAAGCCTACACCCCTGAAGTGGGGTGGGCGTTGGGGGATGGTCAGGAGCATGACGAGGATACTGCCTGGGACGCGGTTGAAGCCGCAGCGCTCTACGATCTGCTCGAACGCCAGGTGGTTCCCGAGTTTTACACCCGCAATGGGGAGGGCATCCCCACCGCCTGGGTGGCGCGCATGCGGGAAAGCATGGCGCGGTTGACACCGCGCTTCTCCGCCAACCGCACGGTGCGCGAATACACCGAGCAACACTACCTTCCGGCTGCGTTAGCCTTTCGTGAGCGCGCTGCCGATCAAGGCGCAGTGGGAAGGCAGATGGTCGATTGGCTGCACAGTCTGGAGCAGAAATGGGCCTCGCTACACTTCGGCGAAGTGAAGGTTGAGACTCGTGACGAGCAGCACGTATTTGAAGTTCAGGTCTGTCTCAATGACCTCGACCCTAAGGCGGTGCGGGTAGAGCTGTACGCCGACGACGTCATGGGCAGTGCTCCCGTGCGGCAGGAGATGAAGCGCATTCGTCAACTGGCCGGCGCGTCAGGCGGCTACGTGTACAGCGCGGCTGTATCTGCTGCTCGCCCTTCAGCGGACTATACGGCGCGAGTCATGCCGCACTGCGACGGCGTTGCGATCCCACTGGAATGCGCTCACGTACTGTGGCGGCCCCGGTAACGTGACTCGCACACCTCGTATGCCCTTACAGTTTATAGCCGAACCGGCGGAGCAGTGCCTTTCGTTCGGTGATGTCGGTCTCCTGCTCAATCCCCTTCGACGCCAACCCATCTACGACCCCGACGATACCACGTCCGGTGGCCGTTTCAGCCAGTATCACCTCTACCGGATTGGCAGTTGCGCAATAGATACCGCAGACCTCCGGCACCTGGCGAATCACTGGCAGGACGTTGATCGGAAAGCTGTTCTGAAGGAAGATCAGAAAACTGTGACCGGCCCCGATCGCGTAGGCGTTGTTGCGCGCCAGCTCTACCAGCGCCTGGTCGGTCCCGCTCCATCGCACCAGGCACGGCCCTGACGACTCGCAGAAGGCGAGGCCAAAGGCGATACCAGGCACAGCCGTCACAAGGGCTTCGTGCAGGTCCTCAACAGTCTTGATAAAGTGGGCTTGTCCCAGGATCAGATTGATCGATTCAGGTTTCTGGATGGTCACGGAAATAAAATTGACCGCCATGGTTTCTTCCTCCGGGATGTTGTCTGGCCGATGATTGAGTATGCGATGTCGCCTAGGACTGCTCGCTGGCCTCGTATCAACCTACGCTCGATTGCCGTAGTGAGTTGGGTAGCGGGCTCATGGCGCAAACATCTCTTGCAGAACCGCAAGCGTCCGGCCCAGTGTGGCGGGCGACAACTGTCCGAGTCGGCGCACCAGGCGTTCGCGATCGACCGTGCGAATCTGGTCGAGCACGATGCGACCCACCCGCCCTCCGAAACGGCATGGCACGCGAAATGGGTACGCCTGACCGCCCGTGGTCAGCGGTGCGACGATCACGGTGCGCAGGTGCTCATTGAGTTCGTCCGGGGAAACGACGACACAAGGCCGGGTCTTCTGAATCTCACTGCCTCGTGTAGGATTCAGATCAACCAGGAAGACCTCACCGCGACGGATGGCCTCGAAGGTTACCACCGCCACTCCCACTCCTGCTCATCAAAATGTGTCGGAGTAGGCGGATTAAGTAAACTGTCTTCGTCTCGCTCGCGCAACTGTTTGGCTGCTTCCGCCCATCCTGAGCGTGGGGTTGCTGAGGGCGCGATGATGATAGCCCCCTCTCGTACCCGAACCTCTACCTCATCGGTGAGGCCGGCCTCCTCGATGATGGGCTTTGGCAAGCGGATGCCGCGAGAATTGCCGATGCGAACCAAGCGAGTCTTCATGAGCGCACACCTCCCATCAAGGTAATTACATTATAATCACACCCGCGTAGATGTGTCAACGGTGGGCAGTCTGGCTAACCAGCGGTTGGGTCTGTCGGACTTCCTATAGATAGTGGCCGAGCGTGGAGTCCTGTTGTGGCACAATCTGGCGCAGGCGCTTGCCGACCTCGGCGTACTCCCGCTCCATTGTCTCGGTGACAGACGGGAGTGTCTCGGCAAGAGCGGCCAGGAAGTCGGCGTGTGTGACCGCCTTGGCCTCCAGGTCCTTCCGCAGGGCAAGCTGGGCAGCCCGCATACAGACTAAGGCCAGGTCGGCCCCGGTAAAGTGGTCGGTCCTGCGGACAAGATCCTTCAGGTCCACATCATCGGCGAGGGCCATACGATGGGTGTGCACAGCAAGGATTTCGTGGCGGGCGGCGGCATCCGGGACCGGAACGTACACCAGCGCATCGAAGCGCCCTGGCCGCAGGAGCGCCGGATCGATGAGATCGGGCCGGTTCGTGGCCCCCAGGATGACCACTCCGCGCAGTTCCTCCAGGCCGTCCAACTCGGAGAGGAGTTGGTTCACGATCCGCTCGGTGACGTGCGGTTCGCCTGCCGCCGTCCCACGTCGCGGCACAAGGGCATCCACCTCGTCGAAGAACACGATGGCGGGGGCCACTTGGCGGGCCTTGGCGAAGAACTCTCGAATCCGCTGCTCCGACTCGCCGTACCACTTAGAGAGCAGGTCGCTCCCTTTGGCCAGCATGAAGTTGGCCTTTGCCTCGTTGGCGACCGCCTTGGCCAGAAGCGTCTTGCCGGTCCCCGGCGGACCATAGAGCAGGACCCCTTTTGGTGGCTTGATGCCGAGGCGCTCGAAGGCCTGAGGATGGGTCAGAGGCAGCTCCACAGACTCCCGAAGGGCCCTTTTCACGTCGGCCAGGCCGCCGACATCGTTCCAGGTGACCCGAGGGACCTCGATGAACAACTCCCGAAGGGCAGAAGGGCGGATCCGCCGCAAGGCCTGGTTGAAGTCCTCATGAGTGACGACCAGGCGCTGCAACACCTCGGCCGGGAACGTCTCAAGCCTCAAATCCAGATCCGGGAGAACGCGCCGCAACGCATTCAGGGCGGCCTCACGACAGAGGGCAGCCAGATCTGATCCGACGCATCCATGCGTAAGGTCCGCCACCCAATCCAGGTTTACGTCCGGGGCAAGCGGCATGGCCCGCGTGTGGATCGTGAGGATCTGGCGCCGCCCATTGCGGTCCGGCACACGCAGCTCAATCTCTCGGTCGAAGCGGCCTGGGCGGCGCAATGCCAGATCGATCGCGCCGACTCGGTTCGTGGCCCCGATGACAATCACGTTGCCGCGTGGCATGAGGCCATCCATTAATGTCAGAAGCTGGGCTACGACCCGCCGTTCCACTTCACCCATCACCGCCTCACGCTTGGGGGCGATGGAATCAAGCTCGTCGATGAAAATGATGGCGGGTGGGTTGTCTTGCCCCTCCTGAAAGATGGCTCTCAGCCGTTCCTCCGATTCGCCATAGAATCGCCCCATGATCTCTGGTCCATTGATGGTGGCGAAGTGAGCCTTGGCCTCATTGGCCAAGGCCTGGGCCAGGAGGGTCTTGCCGGTCCCCGGCGGACCGTGCAGAAGCACGCCCTTGGGCGGTGCGATTCCAAGCCGATCGAACAGCTCCGGATGCTTGAGCGGTAGTTCGACGACCTCCCGAATTTCACTGATCACCTCGCCCAGCCCGCCGATGTCGTCGTAGGTGATATCCGGGAGGCGGGTCTCCTTGGTCTCCACGTACTCCGGCAGGAGTTCCACCTCGGTTTGGGGATTGATGCGCACAATGCCGGACGGGACGGTGCCGGCGACGACCAGGCGCACCTCGCCAAGCCCGATCGCCAGGGAGCCGAGTAAGCCTCGGAAGAGCTCCTCCGGATACATCCCGGGTGGGACGATCTCCTTTGAGCGTGAGGCTGTTCCGACCGAGATCAGGTCGCCACGAACCACAGGACGGTAGAGGAGCGCCTGGCGGAGCACCTCGCCCGGAGCGACGGCGCGCAAGCCTTTGCGAGCGGGCGCCAGCGTCACCTTCTGCGCATCCCGCCAGGGAGCCTTTCGCACCTGCACGTAATCCCCTATACTGGCATGGGCATTGGTGCGAATCACGCCATCGACTCGGATCACGTCCAGGCCTTGATCGGCCGAGCGAGCCGCCGCCACCAGGGCAGCCGTTTCCCGCTCTCCGATAATGGAGACGATCTCACCCCGCTCCAGCTCCAGGACGGCAAAGGCCGCATCGCTGACGCGGACAATCCCGCGGCCGACGTCTTCCTGGCCTGCCTCGGCCACCTTCAGGCGGATCCCCTCCGTCACTTGAGCCTGTTGCATCTGTTCTTACGCCCTCCTGGCCTGGAAACGGATCTGACGATTACCGAAATATGCGAACTTGGTAGGCAGTGTTCATTGGATCTTTCCTTGTCTCACGCACGGACTCTACCAAGGGCGGCAAGTTGCGTCAAGGCCGGAGTTATGTGGGCTGTGCCGGAAAGCCTGAGGAAAAGCAAAAGCCACAAGGCGTCAGAAGTTACATCACCTCCGGGCAGAAGCCCGACACCTTATGGCTCTCTCGAGGAAGCCTCACTCGAGCGGGTTCTGGTCCGGGGCTAAGCCCTCTTGCTCTGCAAGCCCACCTACTTAAGGCTTGCTCGCGGTTTCTTCGGCCATTGCCCAACTCACTAGGGCTTCCTCACTATTAATATGGTGCGATGCTCGATTATTTTCAAGGGCCATCCCTTCGACCCCATAAGACCCATCAATTAAGCGAGGAAAGCCGTATCTCAGTAGTCCAGTGACTGTGTCTTCTTCACAAAGGCGGCGATGGAGGTTATACTTGGGAAGCTTTCTCGGATGTTAACCTGACAGGCACGCCAGGAGTCCTCAGGACGATCTTTCTAGCGGATAGTAGCATAACCTGCTTGACGGAAGGAGCCGACATACCATGATACCGAGGTATCGGAAACTGCTGGTAACAACGGATTTCTCGCTCCTCGGAAACGCCGCCATCCCCTTCGCGTATGCTGTTCTCATGGAACAGGGCGGGACTATCATCCTCTGCCATGTGACTGAAGTGCACGGGCCGCCGAACCCCCTCTACGCCCATTACTCGCCATGGAGCGCGCTCTCGGGGCAGGAGCGAGCAGAACTCCGGCAGACAATGCTCCGCTCGCTGGAATCACTTGTGCCTGCGGAGGCCCGCGCAGAGAAGATGGTGACAACGGAGGTACGGGTGGTAGAGACCCCTTTGCTGGTCCACGAGGCGATCTGCCAGGAGGCTACGGCCCTGGATGTAGACCTCATCGTGATGGCATCCCATGGCCATTCCGGGATAGCTCACCTGCTCCTGGGCTCGGTGGCAGAGCATGTGTTGCGGTCAGCCGATCGCCCTGTCCTCATTGTCCGCGGGGCGGGGTGAGGTCTCTCGCGTTGGGGAAGACGCAATACTATTTGCCGGCGTCAGGTAGACATCGCCCTTGCGTCAAGTCTTGGTGGGAATCTATAATGCTTTTGAGAGTAGGCTGTTTGGCAAACAGAGGTGGCGAACCGGATGACTCTCCCGCAGTACCTGGTATAGGAGGGAAGCGATGAAACGAATGGTGATGGCAGCGGTGGCAGTAATGATGCTGCTCGTCGCGACCCCAGGGTTGACCCTGGCTGTGGACTATGGTAACCCACAGTTTCTCGTGGACACCGACTGGTTAGCCACACACCTCAATGACCGGGATCTGCGGATTATCGATATGCGCAACAGCACAGAGGAGTACGCGGCCGGACACATTCCGGGCGCGGTTCACCTTGCGGTCAATCAGGCCCGTCTGATCTTGAAGGAGTCCGGCTTCGCCCTGCCCCCCGATTATGAAATCGAGGAGCGTATGGGGCAGCTTGGCATCACCAATGAGACGATGGTGGTTGTGTATGACGACCAGGGAGGGCTCAACGCATCGCGTCTTTTCTTTACCCTCGAATATGCCGGCCACAAAAAGGTGGCGCTTTTGAATGGAGGTATCGCGAAGTGGGCAGCCGAGAAGCGGGCCCTCTCTACTATGCTGCCACAGGTGAGTACGACGGTGTACCGGGTCCATACTGAGACCCAACGAGTCGCGCCGGCGAGTTGGATCGTGGCCAATCTGGGAAAGCCGAATCTTGCCTTGGTGGACGCCCGGTCATCCGGTGAGTTTCGTGGTGAGGATCTGCGGGCTAAGCGGGGGGGTCACATCCCAGGGGCCGTCAACATTGAGTGGACGCGAAACCTGACCGGCGGCAAGACATTCAAGCCGGCCGATGAACTCCTGGCCCTCTATAGCCAGGCAGGGGTGACGAAGGACAAAACGATCGTGAGCTACTGCCAAACCATGCATCGCGGAGCCGTCACCTACTTTACGCTCCGACTCCTCGGATATCCGGACGTTCGAGGGTACGACCGCTCATGGAGCGAGTGGGGTAACGACCCTACGTTGCCGGCGCAGCAGTGAGTGGACGGTGGAGGTCAAAGATGCGCTGTAGCCGACGGCTGGAGGCGCGGTGTGCCACCACCCGTGCAGGCTGCGTCCTTTTGCGGTGGCATAAGGAGAGATATGGGTGAGTTGCGGCGCGATCCCGTGACGAATCGTTGGGTAATTATCGACCCAGAGCGGCCAGATCGAGAGGCGGCCCTGAAAGTAGAGGCGCAGCCACCTCCAGAGCTCTCTGAACCATGTCCGTTCTGCCCAGGCAATGAGCTGATGACCCCGCCAGAAATTGCGGCATTTGGCGAGTCTTCGCGCCAGCGGAATCAGCCTGGTTGGCTGGTTCGAGTCATCCCGGACCTGCACCCTCTTTGTCGGATAGAGGGTGATTTCGATCGAAGGCCGGAGGGGCCCTTCGACGTGATGAACGCTGTGGGGGCTCATGAGATCGTCGTAGAGACTCCACAGCATCATTTAACGTGGGCAGAACTCCCGGAGCAACAGTTGGAGCGGGTCCTGCACGCCTATAGGCTGCGAAGCCTGGACCTGCGCCTGGATGAGCGATTTCGATCGCTGATCGTGGTGAAGAACCATGCAGACGCAGCGAGCATCTTCCGGCACCCCCATTCCCATGTGCTGGCTTTCCCGTTCGTTCCGTACGGGATTGAAGAGGAGTTACGCGGCTGTCGGGAATTCTATGCGAGAAAGGACCGCTGCGCCTTTTGCGACATCATGCTCCATGAGCGGGTCTCCCGCGTCAGAAGGGTGGATGAGACCGACCACTTCGTGATGCTGGCGCCTTTCGCCTCTCGCTTTCCTTTCGAGACGTGGGTGCTACCCCTCCGTCACGCCTCTGACTTCGCGAGCATCAACGATAAGGAATTGGTCGATCTCGCCGGCCTCATGAAGCGGATGATGCAGATGATCGGGAAGGTCCTCGGCAACCAATCCTGCACCATAGCCCTCCACACCGCCCCGTTTGACGAACCACATACCAATGACTATCACTGGCATCTTGAGGTGTTGCCGAAGACCGCGGCTGTGGCAGGGTTCGGATGGGGTGCGCGGCTCTTTGTCAACCCGGTTCCACCTGAGGAAGCAGCCGCCCTGTTGCGGCAGGCGATGTAGGGTGGCCCGATGTGCCCGCTGGGACCTCAGACGCTCACCCTGAGCCTGGGTGACGCCCTGGTCGTGGTGGACGTCCAGAACGATTTCCTGCCCGGCGGCAGCTTGACGGTCTCGCGGGGCGATGAAGTGGTCCCGGTGCTCAATCGCTATCTAGCCGCTTTTATGCGCAGAGGGTTGCCGATCTTCGCCACCCGAGACTGGCATCCGCCCAATCACTACTCCTTTCAGCCCTATGGCGGACCCTGGCCTCCCCACTGTGTGGCGGGGTCAGAAGGCGCGGCGTTTGCCCCCGCCCTCGCACTCCCCGCTTCCAGTATCCTCATCACCCTCAAAGGCACGCTGCCTGAGCAGAACGCTTATTCCGCATTCGACGGAACCGATCTGGACGCTCGCCTGCGCGCCCTGGGTGTGAGGCGTCTTTTCATCGGCGGCCTGGCGACCGACTATTGCGTGCTGTGCACTGTGGAGGACGGCCTGAAGGTCGGGTATGCGGTTGTCCTCTTGCAGGACGCGATCCGGGCCGTCAATGTGCGACCGGGTGACGGGGAACGGGCGGAGGCGGAGATGATTCGACGGGGGGCCATACCGATCCGGCTGGAGATGCTGGCTGCATGAATCTTCCATCGAGCCTGCTGTTGACCGACCTCTATCAACTCACCATGCTGCAAGGATATGTCGAGCAGGGGATGGAGGAGCAGGCAACCTTCGAGTTCTTTGTGCGCAAGCTGCCGCCAACGCGTAATTTTCTGCTGGCGGCCGGGCTGGAGCAGGCGCTGTGCTTCCTCGAACAGTTGCGCTTCACGCCTGAGGAACTGGAGTGGCTGAACGGCTGCGGCCTGTTTCGGCGGGCACTTGTGGACTACCTTGAAAAGCTGCGTTTCACCGGCGATGTCCACGCGATGCCCGAAGGGACGGTCTTTTTCCCTGACGAGCCGATCGTGCGGATTACCGCTCCGCTCCCGCAGGCGCAACTCGTGGAGACACGCCTGATCAACCTCCTGCATTTCCAGACGCTGATCGCGTCCAAGGCAGCGCGTTCGGTGCTCGTCGCCCCCGGAAAGCTCCTGGTCGATTTCGGACTGCGCCGTGCTCACGGGGCGGAGGCCGGGCTGCTCGCGGCGCGCGCCAGTTACCTGGCTGGGTTTTCGGGGACTTCGGCGGTTCAGGCGGCGCCGCTGTTCGGCATACCAATCTACGGAACGATGGCGCACTCCTTTGTTCAGGCCCACGAGGATGAGACGGCCGCCTTCGAACGCTTTGCGTATGCCAATGCGGACAATGTTGTTCTGCTCATCGACACCTACGACACTGAGGCGGGTGCGGCAAAGGTGGTCTCGCTCGCGCCGCGGTTGCGGGAGAAGGGCATCGCCATCCAAGGGGTGCGCCTGGACAGCGGCGATCTTGCAGACCATGCCCGCAAGGTACGGCGTATTCTGGATGAGGGCGGGTTGTCCGACGCCGTGATCTTTGCCAGCGGGAACCTGGACGAGTCCAGTGTGGAGCAGTTGGTCGCCGCGCAGGCCCCGATTGATGGCTTTGGTATCGGGACGCGCATGAATACCTCCGCCGACGCCCCCTACCTGGATTGTGCCTACAAGCTCGAGGAGTACGCTGGGCAGGCACGTTGCAAGCGTTCGGAAGGGAAGGCCACATGGCCTGGCCGCAAGCAGGTCTATCGCCGGTATGACGCCGATGGCCGCATGTCCGGTGATATCCTGACCTTGGAAGACGACCCACAGGCAGGCGAGCCATTGATCCAGCCGGTGATGCGCGCCGGTAAGCGCCTAGCCGATACTACCCCCCTCTCAACGCTTCGTAAGCGCGCGCGCAGCCAACTGGCGCACTTGCCGCAGGCGCTGCGGACGCTTGAGAAAGGGCCGGACTACCCCGTCCAGGTCTCTGTTGCGTTGTACGATCTGGCCAAGGCCGTGGACGAACACCGTGTATGATGGCGGCTACCCTCTCCATCCCTGGATGGGACATACGAATCAGGATGGACTGGGGGACAATAGACGCGGTGATCGGCTATAGGGCGCCGAGACAGGTCGGCGAAGCTGGCAGCGTCTGTCGGCCAGAATAGCCTTGACCGGTTGGGGTAAGTATGGGATATAGCGAATAAATTCGCTGTTAAGAAGTGGACCGGCGCTTCACGCTGGCCATGTTATGCCCAATTTTTAGAGGGAGTGTGCTATGTCAAATATTAAAGAGAAAATGACCGAGGTGATCCAGTCGCAGCCTGAAGACGCGACCTATGAGGAAATCATGCGAGAACTCGCTTTTGAGCGAATGATCGAACGAGGTCTGGATGATTCACGCAAGGGGCGCGTCATATCCAATGAAGACATGGAGCGTCGAATTCGTACATGGCAGAAATAAGGTGGACCGAAGAAGCACATCGCTGGCTTCGGGACATACACGATTACATTGCCGAGGATAACTCAGCTGCGGCCCAGAAGGTCGTATCTGGAATCTACGAAAAGATACAGGTGCTGCGGAGGTTTCCGAAAATTGGGTACAAGTATCGCACAGAAGCAGAAGGTGAAATCAGAATTCTGCTCTATGGGCATTACCGGATTGCCTACCTTCTGAGGTCAACCTCAGGTATTGATATATTGGGTGTGTTCCATGGTGCACTTGACATCGACAGGTATTTCCCATGACGCAGTCTAATCCGCCGATGGACCAGACCGGCTTGATCTGCGCTGATCTTTGCGACGCATCCTGCGCTGGCGGGTCATCGCCAGGTCGTCGTTACAACTCTCAAGGAGAACCCGATGAGTAACCATGGATCATTTTCCGGCAATCCAAAGACGGAATGGCTGGTTGACGAAAGCGGTGCTGATCGTAATATGCGCCTTCTTGAAGACTTCTTGTACACCGATCCCGATGGAAAGAAATGGCTCGCACCATCGGGCAGCATTATTGACGGGGCAAGTATTCCGCGTCCCTTATGGTCTACGGTGGGCAGTCCATATACCGACGATTACCGGCGTGCGTCAGTCGTTCACGATGTCGCCTGCGACAGCCCAACCATTCCACGAAAGGACGCTGACGTCATGTTTTACCACGCGTGCATAGCGGGCGGATGCTCATTTCTTCAGGCCAAGTTGCTGTATGCGGGTGTTCGCATTGGCGCATGGACAAGCAGTTCGCTTGCCCCCAATGCTCTATCAAGACATCGGCTTCTCTTTCGCGTCCCGTTCAAATCGGTGGCTGATGAACAATTTGTACAAGACAAATTTCAAGAGCTTGCTGTCGATATGAAATTACTGCGCGATGACGCGACGATTGCGGAGTTGGACGCTGTGATTGACAAGCACCTTCAGTTCTAACATCGCGGTTGGTCTTCCTGTTCGGTGCAGTGCTGCGCAGCGCGCTGAGGGCCAGGCTTTTTAAGCCTGAGAGATGGGCTTATCGAGCCCTGGGCGAGTAAGGCGACGTGTACAGTTTAAGGTCTGGAATTTGCTTGAAGTGCGTATCGAGAGTATACACCCGGTACCCATGTTCTATAGCAAGGGCACCGATGATAAGGTCTGACAGGGGAAGCGTGATGCCTTTCCGCCGGAGCGAAGCCGAAAACTCCCCGGCTCGCTTCCAGGTCGAGAAGCTGGTTTCCAAGTAGCGGAGGCCGGCGAGATTTGAGAGGATTGTATCGACATCCTCAGAGGATCGGCACCCCTGAAGTAGTTCGGCCAGCACTACGCCCACGAGCACGACCTGTTCAGTCCGGATCAGGGTCCGCAGTGCCGCCCGGGCCGACTCGTTGCCTCCTTTGAAGTACTCGATCCAGAGGGATGTATCAGCGATGACCACGCCAGCGTCCCTCGCGTTCTGCCTGGGCCTTCAGTTCCTGTTCTTCCAGCTTGCGCCAATCGAGATCCAAGTGGACCTTGCCCTCGAGGGCCAGTAATCCCTCGATCTTCTTTCTTCGAAGAAACTCAGAGATCGCCAGGTGGATGGCCTCCCTCTTCTGCTTGACCCCAGACACACGCATCAGCTCTTTGATGAGATCGTCATCTAGATTGATCGTGGTGCGCATCGCAAACATCTCCTTCTGATGCCTACAATATATGCCTCTAGGAAGTGCTGTCAAGGGAATCGGGTGGGCGACAGTCTGCGGCCCAAGTTGTCGCAGTGAGTTCGCGTCCGTTGTTACGCCCGCGCAAAATCGATGAACCCTTGCTCCACATTGGCGTCGATCAGCTCGACGCGGACCCGATCGCCGACATCAAGCCCCTCGAACCCATGGATAACCTTACCCTCTGCGGCAGGGTGAACGATGCGCACCCAGGTCCCCTTCCTGGACGCGCCGGTGACGATGGCGTCGAAGTGCTGCCCGATCTTCGATTCGAGGAGCAGCGCGGCCGCCGATTTCCGGACCCGCCGCTCGACCTTGCTCGCATGGTCTTCCTGTTCGGTACAGTGCTGCGCGAGCACGCCGAGTTCCTCAAGGCTGTAGGGGATTCGGTGTCCAGCCAGCGAGGCCTTGAGTAGTCGCTGCGTCAGCAGATCAGGGAAACGCCGGTTCGGGGCCGTGGAGTGCATGTAGGCCCGGACCGCCAGGCCGAAGTGGCCCGGCGCCGTCTTGTTGTCGGGATCCTCCACCACGTACTCGCCCCGTCCGATCAGCTTGACGACGGTCAGCGAGAGATCGGGAAACCGTACCGGGTCTATCCGGCGCCGCTTCGACAGAAACGCCTCCAGAGCAACGGCGTCCGGCTCGGGTGGGAGCCGCTCCCCCAGGTGGGCCGCCAGCTCTACGATTCGCTGCCATCGGTCCGGCGAACGCAAGATTCGGCGCAGCGACGGCAGGCCTCGCGACTCGAGGTATCGGGCCGTGACACGATTCGCCGCGATCATGAGGTCCTCGATCAGCTCCTGGGCCCGGTTCTTGCCCTCTACGCGAAGATCGGTCAGCATATCGTTCTCAAACACGGCGCGCGGCTCGATCGTCTCCAGACTGAGCGCGCCGTGCATGTGTCGCACGGTCCGAAGTGTCTGAGCCGCCTGATCCTGGATGCGCAACTGCTCGTCGAGCCCGGCCACGGTGGCTACTCGCCCTGGGGCGGACTCTCTGCCATCGAGCCAGGCGGCCACACTGTGATAGGTGAGCTTTGCGTGGTTGACGACCCAGGCGCGGTAGATATCCGAACTCCCGAGCGAGCCATCCTGGTTGACCACTACCTCGATTACGATGGCCGGCCGGTCTCCATCCTCGTTTAGCGACGTGAGATCGGTGGAGAGGGGCAGGGGGAGCATCGGAAAGATCTCGGCCGCCGTGTAAACAGACGTGGTGTTGTGCTGAGCGTGGGCATCGGTGGCGGACCCCTTGCGTACCAGCGCGTCGACGTCCGCGACCGCCACGAGGATCTTCACTGTCCCGCCGCCGAGGGACTCCGCGACCGTAAGCTGATCGAGATCGCGGGAGTCGTCATTGTCGATCGAGCACCAGAGCAGGTTTCGCAAATCCCGAACGACTGGGGTAGACTTGGCTGCCGGAGGTGTAAGGCCGCTGAGCTCCCGGACGACTGCGGGTGAAAAATCCGGGAGCAGCCCGCGCGCCAGCATCGCGCGGCGCGCTATCGCCTGGAGATTATGGCGGTGTCCTTGTCCGGTATGACTCATCTTACCGTCTGCCTCCTTCGACAGCTCACCTGCCGGCGCTTCGAGGTTGAAGCACGAGAGCCAGTCGCGTCACTTGTTGAGTTTTTCGATGGCGACGGCGCAGACTTTGTACTCCGGGATCTTGGCGGCAGGATCGTAGACCGAGTTAGTCAGGATATTGGCTCCCGACTCGGCAAGCTTCACAAAGGGGATGAAGACCTCGCCTGCTCGCACGGCCTCGGTGATCTGGGCGTAGGCGGTCAGCTCGCCGCGACGGGAGGTGAGTCGAACGAGCGTTCCCTGATCGAGGCCAAGTCGCCGGGCATCGTCCGGGTTGATGGCGACCTCGAGTCGTGGCGCTAGTTCGAGGAGCCCCTGGACCCGCCGGGTAAGCGTCCCGCCGTGCCAGTGGTAGAGGGTGCGACCGGTGTTCAAGAGGAACGGGTAATCGCGGTCTGGTAGTTCGGCAGCCTCAGCCGTTTGCACCGCGGGGACAAATTTCGCCTTTCCGATGGGGAACGACTCATCATACAGGAAGCGGGTGCCAGGATGGTCCGATGTTGAGCAGGGCCACTGAATTCCCCCTTCCCGGTCCAGTCGGTCGTGTGAGATCCCACCAAGAAACGGGACCAGCCTCGCCATCTCGTCGAAGACCTCAGCCGGGTTGGAGTACCCGAATCCCGAATCTGGTACACCGAGTCTCCGAGCTACACGTTGCGCTAACTCGCCGGTAATCCACCAGTCCGGCCTGGCCTCTCCCGGTGGATCGAGCGCCTTTCTTACTCGCTGGACCCGCCGCTCTGAGTTAGTGAATGTTCCCTCCTTCTCGGCAAAGGTTGCCGTGGGGAGGAAGACATGGGCCAGCTCTGCCGTCTCGTGCAGGAACAGCTCCTGGACCACAAGGCAGTCGAGGTTGGAGAGCGCCTTCTTCGCGTGATGAAGATCGGGTTCTGTGAGGAGGGGGTTTTCGCCGACCATGTACATCGCCCGGATCGATCCATCCAGGCATCCGTCCACCATTTCAGTGAGGGCCATTCCTGTGCTGTTGGGAAGTCGAACGCCCCAGACCGAGTGGAACTTTTCCAACGTCTCAGGAGTATAGGTCTGGTAACCAGGGAGGTGAGTAGGGAGGCAGCCGGCATCACAGCACCCCTGTACATTATTCTGGCCTCGAAGCGGCGAGATGCCTGAACCGGGGAACCCCATCTGTCCGGCGACAAGGGAGAAGTTCAGGAGGGCATGGGCGTTGGCGGTGCCGTTGGTGTGCTGGGTTACCCCCATCCCCCAGAGTAGGCACGAGCCTGAGAAGGCGGGCTTGGCATACCAGCGGGCAGCCTGAACGATCTGCTCCTGTGGGACGCCGGTTACCTGTTCGGCGAACTGCAGTGTGTACGGTTCCAGTGACTCGCGCCATGCCTCGAACCCTTCGGTTCGGTTCCGCACGAACTCAAGGTTGGCTAATCCTTCACCCGCGATCACCTTCGCCATTGCGTTAAAAAGCGTCACGTCGGTGCCGGGTCGCTGCCGCAGCCAGAGGTCTGCCTGATCGCACAGCTCGATTCGCTTCGGGTTCACGACGATGAGCCTGGCGCCACGGCTGACGGCCTGCCGAAGGCGGACGGCGATCACCGGATGGTTCGACGACGGATCCGATCCAACGACCATGAGACAGCCGGCCTCCTCGTAATCGTCGTAGGAGTTAGATGTGGCCCCAGAGCCCAGTGAGCGCAGCATTGCCACCACCGAGGGCGAATGGCAGAGGCGCGCGCAGTGGTCGATGTCGTTGGTGCCCATCACCGCCCGGACGAATTTCTGGACGATATAACTCTCTTCATTGGTAGCCTTCGCCGAGGCCAGCGCGCCGAAGCGACCCCGGTTTCGAGCGATCCCTTCAGCCGCAGCATCCAGCGCCTTGTCCCACGAGACCTCCTGCCAGCGTCCACCATTCCGAATCATTGGGCGCGTAATCCGGTCGGTGGCATGAACGAATCCCGTTCCGAACCGGCCCTTCACGCACAGCATGCCGAGACTCGATCGATTCGTGGGTACGTCGTCGGCCATGACGGCGAGGCGCCCATCGGCGCGAACACGAAGGGTAATGCCGCAGCCGACGCCGCAGTAGGGACAGGTCGTCTCGACTTCCCGTGCGACGACTGCGGGCCATTCCTTCGGACGGAAGGCCCCCGTTGGGCAGGTGGCAACGCACTGCCCGCATGAGGTGCAGACGGAGGAGGCGAGGAAGCCGTCGCCGAAGACCCCGACCTTGGTTTGGCTGCTGCGCCCCAACAGGGCGATGGCGCCGATCTGCTGTACGTCATCGCAGGCGACAGTACAGCGGCCACAGAGAATGCAGGCATCCCGATCCAGGACGAAGAACGATTTGGTGTCGTCTACGGGCGTGTGTCGCGATGGCGTAGGCATATGGTGGCGCTGGAAGAACCCAAGTCTGGAGCAGGCATCGGAGAGATGACCGAACCCCGGTCGATCGAACGAAGGGATCGCCATACCACACGTGAGGTCAAGCACCCCCCTCCGGATCCGCGTGAGAACGGGATCGTTGGTTGAGACCACCATCCCCTCGCGGGCGGGGAGATGGCAGGACGCCGGGAAGCCGCGAACTCCTTCGACCTTGACCAGGCAAGTTCGGCAGGCGCCGAGGGGAGGCCGATCCGGATCCTTGCACAACTGCGAGAGCGGGATGCCGAGTCGGTTCACGGCGTCGAGGACTGTCGCGCCGGGCTGGACGGTTACGCTGGTTCCGTCGATAGTGAGGCTGATGACCGCATCGCCCATCTTTATCCCTTTCCGGAGATTTTAGGTGGGTTGGAGGCTATGTCTTCTGGAAACTGTTGGAGCGCCGAGAGGAGCGAAAGCGGCGCTGATTGACCGAGACCGCACAGCGACGCCAGCCGTATCACCTCAGCCAGTTCCTCAAGCTCCCGCCTGCGACCCGAGTTGGGAGGCTGCTGGAGAAGCGAGAGCAGGCGGCCTGTTCCCTCCCGGCATGGCGTACATTTGCCACATGACTCCTGCGCATTGAAGGCGAGGAGCGTCCGGGTGACGTCGCCGATTGAGACGCTCTCATCGAGCGCGACCACACCTCCGCTTCCCGGCGAGAGGTTGCTGCCTGGAATCGGCGGCTCATCGAACCGACTGGAGTGTACGACGACGCCGGAGGGCCCGCCGACGAGCGCAGCCTTGAGGACTTGTCCATCCTCAGTTCCACCGCCGATCTTCTCAATCAGGTGACGGAGAGTAACACCCATCGGCACCTCCACGATCCCCGGTCGGGCGAGGTGGCCGGAGAGACCGAACAGCTTAGTTCCCTTCCCTCCGCCGAGGGCCGCAAACCACGCGGCGCCTCTGCCCACGATAAGCGACACAGCCGTGAGCGTCTCCACATTATTGATCACCGTTGGCTGTCCCCATAGCCCTGCCTCTACCGGGAATGGAGGCTTGGGGCGAGGCATGGCGCGTTTCCCTTCGATCGCTTCCATGAGGGCCGTCTCTTCTCCGAGGATAAAGCCGCCCGATCCGCGTCGAAGCTCAAGATGAAAGGAGAAATCGCTGTCCAGGATTCGCTCGCCGAGTAGACCGACGGCTTCAGCCGATCGAAGCGCGTGCTCCATTCGGCGCGCCGACAGCTCCGCCTCGCCGTTGATGAAGAGAATACCGCGGCTGGCATCAGAGGCGAAGGCCGCCAGGAGAATCCCTTCCATGAGCCGATGGGGGTCTCCCTCCATTAGATGGCGGTCCTTGAAGATACCGGGCTCACCCTCCTCACCGTTGATTACGAGATACTTGGGGGACCCTGTCGCGTTGCGGCAGGCCTCCCATTTGTGCGCGGCTCCAAAGTACGCCCCGCCCCGCCCGGCAAGGCCGGACGCCTTGACCTCGTTAATGACCGCCAGTGGATCATTCTGCTCCAGGACGCGAGCGAATGTCGCGTAGCTTCCCTGACGCAGGGCGTCGGCCAGGTCGTTGACATCCACCATATCGCAGCGCTCAAGGACAGCGCGGTGCTGGCCGCCGAGGAAGGGCTCCTGGTCAAGGCCAGAGATCCCGCGCCAGGATGATTCCTGCCAGGCCACCGCCTCAATTCCAGTGGGACAGCGGTCAGCCTTCAGCGCGGAGACCAACGAGGGGATATGCTCCAACGTGACCCTCTTGAGGCTGATTCGTGGCCAGCCAGGTCGGTACAGTTCTACGACGGGAGCGGCATAGCACATGCCATTGCAGCCCCCCTCCACGACGGTCGCGGACAACCCTTGGCGCTTAATCTCCGCTGTGAGCTGATCCATCAGGCGGTCGGCCCCGACCGACGCGCTACAACTTCCCACGCCGACGACGAGTCGGAGTTCTGATGGAAGATGAGCAAGCGATTGTTCGACGAGCCGCCCGAGAGCAGCTACAGGAGTATCGCCGATGGGCTTCAACAGAGAAGGGACGGAGGCAAGAGATTTCCGAGGAGATGGAGAATCAAAGATGCTGTCAAGTTGGTCGACGGTGAGCCGTCCATAGCAACGACGATCCACCTCGACCAGGGGGGCCATGGAACACCTGAAGAGGCAGTCGACCTCCTCGAGGGTGACGCTGCGATCCTGCGACGTTTCGCCGGCCCTAAGCCTAAGGCGGTCCTGCAGGGCGTGGAGCAGTGTAAGACCCCCCTGGATGCGACAGCTTACGCCTGTGCATACCCGAACCAGGCGAGATCCCGGCTTGGCAAGGCGAAACTCCGGGTAGTGGCCGGCAACGCCGTACACCTCGCTCTGGGGAACCCGAAGGTGCAGGGCCACCGCCGCGAGACTCTCCGGACTTAGCCAGCCCTCGGCCTCTTGCGCCGCTTGCAATGCCGGCAGGAGCCAGGTTCGCTCCCGTGGGAACTGCGCAATCAGGACGCCAACAGTATGTAGCTCCGGCGAGGCCACTAATACTTCCCTCACAGACTCAGCGTAATGTATCGGGTGACGAGCTTGCAGTACTCGGACAGTCGCATGAAGACCGCCTCCATGTCAAGAGTGATGACGATGTATTGTATCGGGTGCAGTGAGGGGGGAGATGAAGTGTGTTGGAAGATATTTATTTGTTGCAGTGTGGCTCTGAAGGTGCTAGATAAACTGTAAAGGTGTAGGGTTGCGTAGCTCTGTACGTCCTGTTCGGGTGAGGGTGTGACGCCTATCGTCCTAGGCTAAGGAGGGTGAGAGTGGCGGTATCTGCGTTCGTCTTCCTTGAGTGTACGGCCGGCCGGTCCAAAGACGTGGCCAAGCAGGTGTCCAGTATTCCCGGCGTGAGACTTTCTCATGCCGTGACCGGGCCACACGATGTCATCGCCTTTGTGGAGGGGCCCGATATCAATGCGTTGGGGATCACGATCATCTCAAAGATTCAGGCGGTGTCCGGGGTACTCCGCACCACTACGAATGTGGTTGTGGAATAGCGCTTTTCCTTAGTCGCCCTCGATTTTCTTTCCCCTGGCCGCTCTACACAGGTGACGGGCGGCCTATGCTAAAAGGCTAAATGATGGCATCGGTGGCTGGACTGTCAGAAAATACTTGACAAGGCTAGTCTTCGCCATCTAAAGTTACGCGCTGTGATTGCAAAGACAGATCGGGGTAGATCATCTCAATAACAACTGCTAATGACGGCACCGGTGGGTAATGGAGCCCACGGATTCAGTCGATGAAGGGGGGCGACGCATGCAGAAGCAGGAGAGACGGCCAACGATCATGACGCTGGAGGAGGTGGCTCGCTTCCTCCGACTCAACAAATCAACGATCTACCGGATGGCGCGGGAAGGGACGCTCCCGGCCTGGAAGCTAGGGAACGTCTGGCGGTTTAAGAAAGAGGCGATCGAGGATTGGATCGTCAACAGCCAGCGAGCCCACGAGCAAAAGTCTCACCGCAAATCTTAGGTTACCGCGCAGGGCGGTAACGGCCTGCACTTTCCCATTGACATCGCAGTCAGGCAGACTCGGAGGGGTCCCTGCTGCTTTCAATCCATCGGCGGGGCCGTAGCTTGGCGCCAAGCCCCTCGTCCCCCATCACCACGATCGCCTTGCCTATTCAATGAGTTATGCCTACGACGTCACCAAACAGTGCGCGGATGTGCTGAGCCTTCAGTTCGTACAGACCGGTTGAGATGCTGATATCGATGCCGATTCTCTGGTGTCCGTGACGAAGTCTTGGTAAGGTCAAGAGGTAGTGCCGGTTTGCCGCCACGCAAGAAATCAGCAAGCATGGCTTTACAAGAGAGATTGCGGTATGGCAGGGAGAGCTGAAAAGGGAGAGAAACCCAGTGCGTCGGAACTGAAAGGGCTTAGGCGACGTTGTGAGGAACTCAGCGCCTCCATTGAATCGATGCGGGCCTATTACGAAGATCTGCTGGGTAGCCTGCAAGACGGCATTATTATCGTCGAGCCGGATGGGCATATCCGCTCAATCAATCAGGCGGCGGAGGAACTGACCGGACTATCGGCCCAGACGCTTCACGGCAGACCCTTCGAGCAGATATTGCCGAATGATCGCTCGCTGCCGGAGTTGGTTCGAAAGACCATGGAGAGCGGCCGGCCCCATGCTGATTTCGATGCCAGACTGACGAGGCAGGATGGCTCGCAGGTGGTCATCAGCGCCGTTGCCTCCCTCATCAGTGATGGCATGGGGCAGGCGCGGGGCACGGTCCTAGCGCTCCGTGACCAGACAGGGATCAGAGAACTTGAGGAGCGTCTGCAGCGATCGGACCGCCTAGCAGCTCTCGGGACGGTAGCCGCGGGGGTAGCTCACGAGATCCGGAATCCGTTGGCCGGCCTCAGAGGAGCGGCGCAGTTACTCGAGGGCGATCGTGACTTTCCTCCCGCGCTGAGAGAATACACCTCGGTCATCGTGAAAGAGGTGGATCGGCTCGGCGCGATCGTCGAACAGCTCCTGTCGTTTGCCACGCCTCGAGGTCCGGTCCTTCGCTCATGCAACCTGCACGAGATCCTCGACAGCCTCCTCTTTTTGGAGCGGGCGCCGCTAGGCGCTGCCGATATCACTGTTCAGCGTCAGTACGACCCGCAGCTTCCTGAAATCCTCGCTGATCCCTCCGAAATCCGACAGCTCTTTCTGAACCTGATCCGTAATGGGATAGAGGCGATGCCGGATGGAGGGGAACTCATCGTTCGAACTCGGTATGAGCGGTCTGCCAAGCGCTGCGGGGGCCGATCGGTGGCCGTAGCCGAGATTGTGGATCAGGGAAGCGGCTTCGATCCTGAGATCGAGCGCCACCTGTTCACCCCTTTCTTTACCACAAAAGAGAGAGGGACCGGGTTAGGGCTAGCCATCTGCCTCCGGATTGTAGAGGACCATGGCGGGGCCATGGAGGCGACAAGCTCACCAGGCCGGGGCAGCCGGTTTCGAGTGTTGCTTCCCCTGGCGAAGCAATCCGAGACCGTTTCATCGCATGATGAATCTCATCGAACTATGCAAGGTGCCAGGCCATGATCGGAACACGACAGATCCTCGTCGTTGATGATGAAGAAAGCATCCGTTGGACCCTGCGCAAGGCGCTGGAACGCGAAGGGTATCGGGTCGCGTTGGCTGCCGATGGGGTAGAAGCGCTCAGGCGGGCAGCGGACCCGGATGTCGACCTTGTCCTCATGGACATCAAGATGCCGGGCGCAGATGGGCTGGAGACCCTCAGTCGGATCAAGGAGGCCCGTCCCGAGCTTCCCGTCATTATTATGACCGCCTTTGCCACACTCCAGGCTGCGGTCCAGGCGATGAAGCGCGGGGCCTACGATTACATTACGAAGCCGTTTGACTTCGATGAACTCACGATTCTGGTTCAGCGGGTTTTCGAGATCCGTGAGCTCACCGAGCGGGTGGCGCAGATGGAGGCCTCCGGTGGCCGGCCCTTTGACTTTGGAGGCGTGGTTGGCCTCTGCCCTGCTATGCAACAGATCTTCAAGCTGGTTGGAAAAATGGCCGCCAGCGACCTGACAGTCCTCATCAGGGGGGAAAGTGGCACCGGCAAAGAACTCCTGGCTAAAGCGATCCATTATAACAGCCGACGCTCTGCGCGTCCGTTTGTAGCCGTCAACTGCGCAGCCATCCCTCGTGAGCTTCTGGAGAGCGAGCTGTTCGGCCATGAGCGGGGCGCTTTTACGGGAGCCAGCGCCCTTCGACATGGCAAGTTCGAGCTGGCTGAGGGCGGATCAATCTTCCTCGATGAGATCGGGGATATGGCCATCGGCCTTCAGGCCAAAATCCTGCGCGTGCTGCAAGAGCGGCAGTTTGAGCGAGTAGGGGGCGAGCGGTCGCTCTCTGCTGATGTGAGGGTCATTGCTGCCACCAACCAGAATCTGGAGGTTGCCGTCGAGCAGAAGAGCTTCCGAGAAGACCTGTACTACCGCCTGAATGTGGTGGCCATCAACCTCCCACCCCTCCGAGAGCGAACCGAGGACATCCCGCTGCTTGTGAACCACTTCCTCCACCTGTTTGCAGAAGAGCAGAGGCAGGAGCCAAAGACCGTACCGTCCGAGACGCTTGAGTTGATGCTCGCGTATCGCTGGCCCGGAAATATCCGTGAGCTGGAGAATGCGGTCAAGCGGGCCTGCGTACTTGCCCCGACCTCTCTCATCCTGCCGGAGCATTTACCTGCCGCTCTCCTGGGCGCAGAGGAGCTCGGCGCTGCCGGTGGCAGATCGTCCTTTGAGCGGATGCTGTCTCAGGGGATTACGGGCGAACTGTCCCGCCTGAAACAGGAACGGGACGGACAGATCTATTCGCACTTCCTGTCCACGCTCGAGCGACCCCTCCTGTTGCGCGTCCTGGAGAGAACCGGCGGCAACCAGCTTCGGGCGGCTGAACTGCTTGGGATTAATCGCAATACGCTTCGCAAAAAACTCCGTGAGCTTGGAATCGCGCCTGTCCGCGGTGACGAAGAACAGACGGAAGGATGAGTGCCGAAGCGAGGTGGTGATCGCCTTTCTTGACAAGCGGCCGTTGCGGCTCAGTCGCGCGGGTGGCCTTTGACGCGCTGGGGTTGACCTGTAAATGCCAAGACCGCCTCGGCCGAGGTAAGGAGGAAGGCTTTGAAGGCGATTGCCGCTCGACTGAGATGCTTATCTTCTCGGTGTACCACAAACCACTGCCGCCGCAGGGGAAGCCCCTGAACATCCAGTACGACCAGGCGCTTGAGTGTCAATTCCATGCGAAGAACATGGCGGGAGAGCATGGCAATCCCGAGCCCGGCGGCCACAGCCTCCTTCACGGCGCTATTATCCCCCAGTTCTAATCCAACCCGTAGCTGTACCCCTTGCTGGCGGAAGAATTCATCGGCATTGAGACGGGTCCCGGAGCCTACCTCGCGCGCGATAAAGACCTCCAGGGCCAGGCGATCTACCGGAATCCGCTTGGCCGTAGCGAGCGGATGAGATGGGGCGGCGACGACCACAATCTCGTCGGCGAGAAACGGCTCTGCCACATGCGGAACTTCCTCGGGAGGACGCCCCATGACGACGAGGTCAACCTCATTGTGCAGGAGGCGGTCTCGCGCAAGCGCGCGGTTGGTGACCTCCAGGTTGATACTGATGCCGGGGTATCGCTTCTGAAACGCCCCGAGCAATGAAGGCAGGACATAGGCGCCGGCAGTACTCACGGCGGCGACGGCAATCCGTCCGCGCTTCAGGCCGTCGAGCTCTTCCATTGCAAGTCTGGCTTCATCGATCAGTACGCAGATCCTTTCGGCGTAGGCCATAAGCTCCTTACCCGCCTCGGTCAAGACAATGGTCCGACCAACCCGTTCGAAGAAGGTCGTATCGAGGGCCCGTTCCAACTCCCGGACCTGCGCCGAGACGGCAGGCTGGGTCAGGAGGAGCTCCTCGGCCGCGCGAGAGTAGCTCTGGTGTCTGGCGACCGCCAGAAAGACGCGAAGCTGATGAAAGGTCATAATGATAATCCGTCTCTCTATTTGTGCCTGCAATTATAAACAATTGTCTATAGATATTTCAAAAATTTCTTATTTGACTTTATACTGATACCGTTGCACACTGGGCAGCACCGGAGCGAATGCCGTAGCGCTGCGATGATTCCGCACCAGAATCTGAAGGTGCAGCGCATGATTGTATGTATAATTACGGGGCGTAGTAGAAACAACCTCGATTGACATGACCGAACCGGTAGTACATTACACGGAATTTCCGGACTTGGCCCTCTATGCGAGGGGGAAGGTCCGGGATATCTATGACTTCGGTGATCGCCTTCTGTTGGTGGCGACAGACCGGATTTCCGCGTTCGATGTCGTCTTGCCGACGGCTATTCCAGGGAAGGGAAGTGTCCTCACCGCTCTGTCGGCGTTCTGGTTCCAGATGACAGCGGATCTGGTGCCAAATCACCTCATTACCACGAAGGTGGAAGCGTACCCGAAGGCCTGCCAACCCTATCGAGAAAAGCTTGAGGGGCGGAGTATGCTGGTCAGGAAGACGAAACCCCTCCCCATTGAGTGTATTGTTCGGGGTTACCTCTCCGGATCGGGCTGGGCGGAGTATAAGAAGACCGGAGCAGTCTGCGGCATCCCGCTGCCGGCCGGCCTCCTGGAGTCATGCCGCCTCGACCCGCCGCTCTTTACCCCTTCAACGAAGGCGGAGCAGGGGGCGCATGATGCTAACATTACTTTTGACGAGGCAGCGGCTCAGCTTGGCCTGGAGCTGGCCGAACGGGTGCGGGACTTGAGCCTGGCTCTGTATGAACGGGCACGGGCATATGCGTTAGAGCGGGGAATCATCATCGCCGACACAAAGTTCGAATTTGGACTGCTTGACGACAGCCTCCTCCTTATCGACGAGGTTCTCACCCCGGATTCCTCTCGCTTCTGGCCGTGCGATACCTACGCACCGGATCGATCCCAACCGAGCTTCGACAAGCAGTTTGTGCGGGACTACTTGAAATCGATCGCCTGGGAGATGAAGGCGCCGGCCCCCGAACTGCCTTGTGAGATTGTGGAGCGGACCAGCGAGAAATACCGGGAAGCCCTTAGACGCCTAACCTGAGCAAATCTCTCATGTATAGCTTCGTCATCAGCACACTGAAACAGGCGAAGCGCGTCATCGTCATCGTCGTTGGCTTCACTGTCCTATTGATCGGCATCACCCTCATTGTGTTGCCCGGCCCTGCCACCCTGGTCATCCCCCTCGGCCTGGCAATCCTAGCTACGGAGTTTGTCTGGGCCAGAAGGTTGCTGGTTCGGTTTCAGCATGGGACGAGACGGCTGAAGGATGCCATCTCCAGAAAAGTACCGGGTGGTCGTCAAGAGAATTCACGACCTCGGTAACCGCCCCCTCTCATCAGGAGACAACTTCATCCGGCTTGATGCACGCACGCGATCTACGTTACACCTTCCTTTGTCTCATGCGAGTGTAAGGATGATCTCGCCCCCTTCCGAGCGAACCGGATAGGTCTGGATGGCGCAGCAGTCCTCCTGAAGGGATGCACCCGTCTTCAGATCGAACTTCCGGGCGTGAAGCGGGCAGATGACCTTTCCGGCCCCGATGATTCCGTCAGCCAGCGGGCCTCCTCGGTGCGGGCATGCGTGTTGCGTGGCGAAGAGCTGCCCATCGCGTTGGCGGAAGACGGCGATGGCGCGGCCGTCTACCACGTAGGTACGGCCTTGGCCGAGCGGGATCGCTTCGATCGGACCAAGCGACACAACGATCTCCAGTGCGGCGTATTTAATCCCCATTGTTCACCTCCAGACGTACGGGTTCACTGAACTGGGCCGGATGCACGGGTTCATCCGCCTCGGTCCAGGGATCTTTGTAGGCCTCGACCGCCCGTTCGATCTCGGCATCCAACCGGGCTCCGATCCCTTCCACATCCTTGACGAGAAGCTCGCGCAGCCGCTCAATTCCGATCCGTTCCACGAGCCCATACGCTCGCTCCAGGTACTTTCCGTGCTCCCGATAATACTGGATGAAGCGACCCATGTATTTCAGAACCTCTTCGTGAGTCGTGACCGTGCACAGGAGGTCTGCGGCCCGCACCCGAATTCCGGCGCCGCCGCCCACATACACCTGCCAGCCGCCCTCGATGGCGACGACCCCAAGGTCTTTGACTGTGGCTTCGGCGCAGTTTCGCGGACAGCCGCTGGCGGCGAGCTTCATCTTGTGCGGGGTCTCGATGCCCTTAAATCGCTGCTCGATCTTAATCCCCAGCGTAATGGAATCGCCTAGCCCGAATCGGCAAAAGTCGGACCCCACACAGGTCTTGCACGAGCGAACCGCCTTGGCGTAAGCGTGGCCGCTGGGCATTCCCAGATCCTTCCAGATATCCGGGAGCTGTTCCTTCCTTGCGCCCGCCAGGGCGATCCGCTGGCCGCCGGTCAGCTTGACCGCGGCGACCTTGTATTTTTCCGCCACGTCGGCGATGCGCCGGAGTTGCGCCGGCGAGGTGACACCACCGTCGATTCGTGGAACGACCGAGAAGGTCCCATCCTTCTGAATATTGGCGTGTACCCGGTCATTGATGAACCGGGCGTCACGTTCGTCCTCGTACTCCCCATCCCAGATGGTTTTGAGGAGCGACGCCAGGGCCGTTTTGTGGCCCGGTTCCTCTTGTCCACCGTTGAGCTCGCGAAAAACCGCGCTGACGCTCTTTAACTCTTTGGCCTTGATGGCGGCTACCAGTTCCGGCTTGGTCATCGGAAGGCTTGGCACATACCAGTGCTCGGCAGGGTCCTCTGCCACTTCGCCGGCATAGACCTCGAGGAGCTGCTCGATGAGCTTTTTGCAACCCCCGCAACTGGTGCCGGCCCTCGTGTGGACCCCGACCTGCGAGACCGATCGGCACTTGCCGAACTCGATCGCCTCCTTGATCTGACCCTTGGAGACCCCATGACAGTGACAGATCTGGGCATGATCCGGGAGATCAAACACCGAGAGGATCGGGGCACCGGTGGAGGTGCCGAAAAGCAGGTCGGCCCGCCGCTCCGGCAGCTCTGCGCCCAGCAGGAACATCTGAGTGAGTACCCCGGCCGTGTCCGTCTCTCCGAGCAGGATGGTGCCGACAAGCTGATTATTGCGTATGACCATTTTCTTATAGACGCCTCGCGATGGCTCGATGTAGCTGACGACCTCGTCTTGGGGATCAGTGGGGATCGTGTCGCCTATGGAGACAAGCTGCACGCCCATCACCTTCAGTTTGCTGACAGGCTTGGAGCCTTGATACCCGCCATTGGAGGAACTGCCGGTCAGATGCTCCGCCGCCACCCTGGCCTGGTCGTACAGGGGTGCCACGAGGCCGTAGAGCTTCCCGCGGTGCTGCGCGCACTCACCGACGGCATAGATGTCCGGATCGGAGGTCTGCATCCGGTCATTTACGAGGATCCCTCGATTCACCGGGAGCCCGGACTCCCCAGCGAGTTCGGCGTTGGGTCGGATGCCGCAACTTACTACGACCATATCGGTGTCGAGCGCCGTACCGTCCTGAAACGTGAGGCCCGTGATCCGCTCGGCCCCGAGCACACGCGTCGTAGTCTTTTCGAGGAGCACCTGCACACCCATCTGCTCCATCGTCTCTCGCAGGAGCGCGCCACCCTCGGTGTCCAATTGCTGCGTCATCAACCATGGCATCATTTCGATGACCGTGACCTGGAGTCCGAAGGAGAGTAGACCTCGTGCAGCTTCCAGACCCAGCAGACCGCCGCCGATGACGGCAGCCCTCCGGCATCCCCTCGCGTATGCCTCAATCGCCTGACAGTCATCGAGGGTCCGGAAGACGAAGACGCCCGTCTTTTCCGCCCCGTCCATGGGAGGCACGAAAGGTCTGCTGCCGGTGGCGATGATCAGTGTATCGTACGACTCCTCTACGCCACCGCTCCCACTCACCACCTTGTTGTCACGATCGATAGCTGTGGCGGTCACCCCGGCATGCAGCGTGATGTTGTGATCGCGGTACCAGTCGAGGGAGTTCAGGAAAATTCCCTTGGCGTCCTTCGCGCCGGTCAGGACATCCGAGAGGAGGGTGCGGTCGTAGTTGCCGTACGGCTCCGCGCCGAACATTACGACCTGAAACCGTTCACGATCCCGAGACAGGATCTCTTGAACAACCTTGGCCCCGGCCATGCCGTTGCCAATGACGACCAGCTTTTTTGGTCTATCCATCATCTCCCTCCGCTGCCCAAAAAGAAAGGCGCCACATGACACGTTCCCGTGGCGCCTTTGCCAGTTTTTCCGTCAGCTTCTTCGCTGGCTGTAAGATCATGTCTATCTTCTTATTAGAGGTAAGACTGCAAGAGGGGGACCAACTGTGCCCATCTGTCGAGGAGTTGGGAGCGCAAAGCCATTGAGGAGTGAGAATTGCTGGAATAACACAGAGTTAGGAAGACGAGTTGAGCGATTCTGCTGGTACAGGTGCATAGGAACGAAGGAATGGTTATGCGATGGCAGATCTTTCTGCCCAAGCCATCAGAAAAATGGTTATCCAACGTTCAATCTTTATGAGTGATGGCAACAATTGTGGCAGAGATCGGGAAGGGTTTCAGAAAAATGACCTATCACTTTCTGTGGTACAATGCCCTTCACGAATGGAGACAGCAATGAGTCTCTTTGCTGAGGCGAAATGAGGGGAGGGGAAGGGCATGGAACGACGGATGAGGATGATGGCCTTGCTTTGTGGCCTTGCACTCATCGTGCCTCGATTAAGCTGGGGCGAGGCTCAGACGGCAATCGAGAAAAGGTTTTCCGCCCTACTGGGGCAGGCCCGGTCGATACGTGACAAGGAAGAGCAGACCCAATCGGTTTCCGGCATCGGAAAGATGATGTGTCTGTCGTTTCCAAAAGAACCGGGGATTCGCGTGCTTCAGGAAGCCCTGACCCTCTCCCGAACCATTACCTCACCGATCGCCCGTTCCATACAACAGTACTGGATTGCCGTCTGGCTTGCAGGCGAATGCGGCGAGATCGATGAGGCGATTCACATCGCCCAGAGCATCGACGATCTCAACCAGCGCGTCAATGCCATCCAGGCCATAGAGAAGATTCGAAAAGAGGCTGAGAAAGAAAACATAAACGCCATGCGCCCTCAGGAAGAAGAGATGCGACGCGCGCTGGAGCAAGACCCGCCTTTCCTTGTGACCGTTGAAAATGTTGATAGTGAAGGGAGCGTCAAAGCCTTTGCGCACGGATTCATCGCTGACTCTCGCGGGTATGTGCTTACAAACGCACATCTGGACAAAGGGGGCAACATCCGGGTCATACACCTAAGTAAGGAATACAATGCGGAGATCGTCAGTCGTCTGGGGGGTTCCGACATACTGCTTCTTCGATTACAGAAGGTCGCTCGATCACTTCCGGCCGGTACCCTGCCCGATCGGCCGGAACTTCTCCAGAATGAAACGGTTGTTGGGACCGTGTGCGGTCCTATCGGGGGCGTCCGAAGGAGGGTCGGGATTTTCGAAAAGTCACTGAATGGTGGACAGGCCTTCAGCGCGGACTTTCAGTCCGACGGTATCGAACAAGGCTGCAGCGGGGCCCCCCTCCTCAACACCAAGCGTGAGGTGGTCGGGATGGTATATAGTGTTTCTCCCAATGATCGATTCGGCTTCGCGAAGCCCAGCACCGAACTTCGCAAGATTCTTGAGAAGGCCTTGAAGTAAAGGCGAGGAAGTGATCGTGACAGAACGTGGCAAACCGATCGCCCTTATCCAATCCATCAAGTCCGCAGAGCACGTCGTGAGCCTGGAGGCGAGGCTCGCCAAGCTTGCAGCCCAAGGCGTGATTACGTTGCCAACCGAAAAACCCGTGAAGACAGTCCGTCTGGTCAAAGTCACTGGAACCCCAATTTTAAGAACCATCCTCGAAGATCGTCGATAAACTATCTGGACACCAGCGCCCTTATCAAGCGGTTTATCACCGAAAAGGGCTCACCGACACCCTCTTCCTTGCGCGCGATCTGATCCGGCGACATCCCCTCAAAGGTTTCGATGCCGTTCATCTGGCCTCCGCCCCATCAGCCTCAAGAACGCACTCGGCGAAGACATCACGTTTGCTGCAACCGACGAGCGTTTACTTCGAGCAGCCGAAGCTGAGGACCTGCAGGTTCTCCACGTCGAAATCGCCCGAACTCCGTAATGCTTTGTCTACTTCCATTGGCAGGGGATACAAGTCTGGCTTGCGCTGACCGTCAGCCGCCGCTGTCTTCGGCAGTCGTCGGCTGAACGGGCGAGTTGGGGGACTCGGTAAAGAGATCAAATAGCGACGGAGGCTTGACTCGTAACTGAGCTGAGAGTGCTGCATGCACACCGAATATGGCTACGCCGAGTGGGGTAAAGATTTCTCGGAGTTCCTTAGTTGGTTGCCCAGGACTGTGGCGTTGGACAATTGCGATAAACTCCTCGATGGCTACATCAAGACCATCGGGTTCGAGCGCATGGCTGAGTTTGTTTCGTATGACGTTTAGCCGAGCAGCAGCATCCCATACCCAATCCTCGGGCAACATACTTAAGGCTCGCGCGACGTGTAGGCACTGGATGTAGGTTAGCCGTGCCTCGGTAAGATAGGAGGGATGCTTCACCTTTGAGCGCAGGAACTCACGGAGCAATTCCTCCGTCAGTAGGTGTCCCTTGAGTACGATTAAAGACATGTCTGGCGCCCGCAGGGGGAAGTGCTGGATGAAACGTGTCAGGTCCGCGAGCCACTTCGCGTTAATAGTAGGATCCATTGATACGTACGCTGTCCTCTAACGTGAATTAGGCGGAACTCTCTAATTCGTCGCAAGGCTGACCAAGTTGCAGTCTGATCTGGCTAGCGCGCTCCGCCAAAACCTGTTCACGTGCCAGAGGGCTGGCATGATTTCACCCTCTTCCTCCAGATAACAAGGGCGCTGTCGAAGTGGTCGCCAGCCATTCTTCCCAGTAGATGCGGGAGGTTTCTCAGTGACGGTGCTGCCAGCGCTGTTACGGTAGCCGGATGGTATTTCCCCTGCCGAATGACTGTCAAGCCGAAACTCACGCCTGAAAAAGGAGAAGGAAACGTAATGACAGAGACATTCATGAGCTGGATGGTGTCTGAGATTGTGGTACCCTGGCCAGGGCCGGGCGCCCCTTGGCGATCTGCACCGGGTCGTTACCCTGTGGGGGGGTGAACCGCGAGGGTAAGCGAGTCGGTTGCTTCCCGATGCTAGGCCGCACTCTCTTTGAACGGCGCCACAAGAATCTGCTTCGCCTTGCCTGCCGTGACGCGATTCTTGCGTATGCGGTCAATCTCGCGCGCAGTGTCAGCGGTAATGTACGACTCGTGACAGCTACTGCAAGAAAGCACCGGGATGTCTTCGATTACGACAAGACTGTGACCGCGACCGAAGCTCTTGGTGACCTTCTTGATCGAGACGGTCTTCTTGCCGCAGATTTGGCAATTCATGATGCGTCCTCTCGATAGACCGTTATGACCACCGCTTTGCCTGCCGCACCGATCTTGGCTACTAGCCCTACAGGATCGCCGGCGAGATCTCTGCCGAGAAAGACGTATTTCCGCTCTCGCGCCGCGCGATCGATCTGACGCTCAACGATGCTGCCCGTAAGGATCACATGTTCTACGTCTTCGGTCAAGACGTCGTCTTCAGCCATCTCTTCCAGTGCATGAATCGACAGGAGATACTCACCAGAACGGATGAGGGAACGAAAGCGGCCGAGCGTACGCTCAAACATCGTGGCACCATTTTATCCTCGGTTGGCACAGGGCCGCCGAAGCCATCGATCCGCCCGTACGGTCTAACCGGTAACGGTATCGTCGGCTCCGTCAGAGTCACCGGATGGTATTCCCCATGCCGGACGAGTGTCAAGCTGAAACGCACGCCTCAAAGGAGGGAAGGGATTTGTCGATGCGAGTGCGCTGAAACGATGGACACCGACGAGGGCATGAAGATTGGAAGTGCGATGTCAGAGGCGCTCCAGGGTGGGCCGAGATGCTCACCCGCACCCTGTCTTAGGGGGTCTTGACTTTGGAACGTGAACCAGAACTCCTCACCCGCTTGCCCTTGTAATGGAACGTATCCACAAGGTTCCCGCTCGGATCCGTGAGAAAGGCGGTGTCTTCTCTCGGATCCCAGACTGGACCCTGCGTAGACCAATGGACGACCAGTTGTCCCCTCGCATCAACGCCATTCGTTCCACTTCCGCTGGACACGATGACCGTGTAGCCCGGGTCTACGCTCACATCAGGGAAGATGTATCTCTGTCGCGCTTCATTCGATAGCACATAGCCCGCCAGCTTGAACACGGTGTTACTGAGATTGGCGATGCGAACGTAGGAGGGGTACTGGTCGTCCTGAGTTAGATCGACCGGGTGCACGTTGGTGATTTTGAGGTCTCTGACGCGACCTCGGGCGGACCAGATGCCGATCTTGCGTTGTTGCGCTTCGGCTTGGAGTCGAAGGAGTAAGGTGTGATGCGTCCGATTTGGCCCTATAAAGAAGGTATGCGCCAAGCCCTCCTGAACTAACCTGGCATTGATCATCTCGTTGCCCGCATAGACATAGGCTAGGACGCGACCGTAACCGTCGGTTCTCTCCTGATCGAACTCCAATCGAATTTCTCGCCCCGTGACGAGCGACTCGTTGAGCCGTTTGGCCTTCAGGTAGAATGGCTCCTGATATTCTGGTGCGTTGATGCCCAGATACCGAACGGTCCGGCCATCTTCGAGAAGAACAGTATCCCCGTCGTAGATCCGCTTGACTCGGACGAGTTCATTCGCGGCGACTGGAGCGGTGAGTGCTGCCGCACCTCGGCCCCGTTCGTCCCTTGCATAGCTGGTATTACAAGCAGCGCAAGACAGCACCCCGATCAGTACCAGCATCGGCAGTGATAAGCGGCGCCAGCTCATCCGCCAGGGACGCAATCTCTCAACCCATTTCGAGCGCCTCGTCATTTGTGTGATTCTCCCCCAGTAACCAGCCGCAGACCATTCCCTTGTCTGGGCAATAGAACAGCCTTTCATGGCCTCAGCTAGCAGTGAAGATACGGGGATTCCTTGTTGTGGTCAAGCGGAAGAGGGGCGAGGCCGGGGTCGATGACGTCTTTGATGAGTCAGTCGAATTCGGTGCGGTCGGTGGTGTGCTCTGAGAGTTGATTCAGGAGGCGACCGGCGCGCCCGAATCCTGGAGAGTCGATGATGCCCTTGTGCTGTTCATGCTTTGGTCGGTCTCCGGCCAGGTTTCGCAGGAGATGTCCCGATCAAAGATCGTATTGAGCGCAAGGGTGAGAGCGAGTGACGCCTTATTCCTGAAGCTGACCAGTCGCTGCAGATGGGCCATCCGGTAGAGCCACCACCCCAGCCGACCATGGAATTTGATGCCCAGCAGATTCACAAGCGCCATTCCGCAACCGAGCCCCACGATATTACCGGTAAAGTCGAATCGAAACGGCTCCCTGGCTCTTCCCTGGAGGACATTCATGATGTTGCCGGCAGCCCGGACACCTTGACGAATGGCCACCGGCGCTAAGGCTGGATACGGTCGCCCCTGGCGTCGGTCCATGACGGATGCGCCATCCCCGATGACGTACACCTCCGGGAATTCAGGGATCTTAAGGAATTCATCGACCACAATGCCTCCCTGTGGGCTCTTTGTGGCCGGCAACAGGGCCAAGACGGGATTCGGGGTAACGCCGGCCGCCCAGATGGTGGTACGGGTGGGGATGATCTCGCGATCGTTCAGCTCTACATATTCCGCGCTTGCTCCAGTTACCCGAGTGCTCGATCTGACATCAATCCCTCGTTTGATCAGCGCCTGCTGTCCGGTGTCCGCCAGTTTGCCGGCGAAGTCTGGGAGGATCCGTTCGCCCTTGGACACTAACACGATCCTGATCTCGGACGGATCGACCGGATAGAACTTGAGAAGGGCGGTCCTGATCAGGTGGTGCAGCTCAGCGGCCAGTTCAACCCCACATGGCCCGGCCCCGGCCACGACAAAGGTCAGGAGCTGACGCCTCCGGATCGGATCCGGCTCGACCACGGCTTGTTCAAAGAGCCTGATCACATGGTTTCGAATGCCCAGCGCATCGTCAACCGAGTTGAGCGTCAGTGTATGCGCCTCGATCTGGGGGTTGCCGAAGAACGAGGGTACGCCCCCCAGCGACACAATCAGATAATCATAGGAAATGGTTGTGGTCTCCGTTCGAATCGTGCGCTTAACAAGATCAAAGGCCTGAACGACCCCCTGAATAAAGTGAAACTGGCCTTTTTGAGCCAGGAATCGGAAGGGGTAGGTGACATGCGTCCGGCCAAGCGTTCCTGCCGCCACCTCAGGCAGAAACGGTGTGAAGGTGAAATAGTTGCGTCGGTCCACAAGGGTGACCTGGGCCAGGTCGGATCCGTCCAGCTCCCTCTGAAGCGTCATGGCGGCGTACAGGCCGCCGAACCCTCCTCCGAGTACTACGATCTGTGCGGGCTTTCGAGTCATGCGATCATTCCTTTCATCCGTCGATTCGTCCATGAACGTGATATGAGAAACGCCAGATGCGCGAAATGTCGTCTCATTATCCGTTGTACGCCAGGAGATGGGGATAGAAGACCAGCATCGTCCCGAGTGCGGTGACGGTCAATACCAGGAGGAAGCCCACCAGTTGAGTCGTCAGACACCAGGTCATAATCTTTGGGTCCTCCTGCAGATACTGAGGCTTCTTACGGCTTTGCCAGAGGAAGGCGCTGTAGATGATCACGATCAGCACAGCTAAGATGATCTTGACGTAGAGCCACTTTCCCAGCGGAGAGTTGAACGCGATCCAGTAACCCGCGAGCACATCCCGGAACCCTGTGGCCATGGACAGGAGGACGAACAGTAACCCGGCAGCGGTATTAAAGCGCGTGAGGCTATAAATCCGGTTTTCGAAGACCGACGTAGCCAACCCTCTGATCAGCCAATAGCACATCGTCATAAACGCCATGAACAGCATGGCGATAGGGAGATGTACGGACAGAGGGTGGAGAACCCCTTGCATCTTGCGTGTCCTTACGCTATGCCGTCATCACTCATTGTGGAGTCATACGATCACCGTTGATCGCATATATCGTAGTGTCATCGCAGCCACAGCGCTGCGGTCGGCCGCATTGGCCCCTTCACTTATGCCCTGCCGGTGACCGCTTCGCTCAGCAAGATGGCTTGAGCGATTTCGGCCATTGATCGCCGCGTATTCATGCTGGTTTTTTGTATCCGCGCAAACGCCTGCTGTTCGGAGATCCGTTCTCGTTCCATCAGAATGCCTTTTGCGCGCTCAATCAGCTTCCGATCCTCAAGGATCCGCTTTAAGTCTGCATTCTCTTTTCTCAAGGCGTTGAACTCTTCGAATCGGGAGATGGCGAGTTCAATCGCCGGCAGCAGTTCTTCCTCGCGAAGCGGTTTCAGCAGATAGGCCATGACGCCAGCCTCTTTAGCGCGCTGGATCAACTCCTGATCGAGATGGCTGGTCAGGATGAGGATCGGAAGCGGCAGGGTCTCCAGGATATGAGCAGCCACTGAGAGGCCATCCATATCCGGGAGACCCACCGCCAGGAACAGTACATCTGGTTTCAGCTCTTGGGCCAGACGCATGGCTTCGACCCCGCTGGCCCCCTCACCGGCTACCTCGAACCCAAGCCGCCTGAGCGCGCTGCTGAGGGTTGCTCGCGATCTGGGGCTGTCGTCAACGATGACCACGTACTTTTTCGACATCATCTCATCCTCTGACCAGGCTTCACGACGTGGCAGGGACAGGCCATCCCGAAAATGAGATGTTATAATACCTCCTTTGGAGCCCTGAGCAATTCCGGCCGGAACGCAGGCGCAGGGGCTGCCGGTCGGTCAATGGTCGGGGAGTGGTGGGCCGGCAGCACCGTAAAGTCTGGGTATGCCAGGACGCCCGTCTCCGGCTCATCAAGTCCGGCGATCTCATCTTCAGCAGAGACGCGAATTCCCATAATCGCATCCTGGACCTTGAAAAAGACCCAGGAGACGGAGAAGACGAAGACGATGTTGGCAAGCACACCGATAGACTGGGCGATAAGCTGGCTCGCGTCGCCGTAGAACAGGCCTTTGACGGTCCCTGCGACGCCGTTTAAGCCATCACCATATGCGCCGTCAGCGAACAGGCCGAGGCTCAGGACACCCCACATACCGTTCACGCCATGGACTGCGATTGCGCCGACGGGGTCATCCACCTTCAGGGTGCGCTCTACAAAGAAGACGGCCCAGCAGACCAGGAGGCCGGCCACTGCGCCGATAATAAAGGCCGAGACGGAATTGACGAAAGCGCAGGGCGCTGTGATGGCGACGAGGCCGGCCAGCATCCCATTGGCAGCCATGCTGGGATCGGGCTTGCGATAGACGAACCACATATAGAGGGTGGCGACGATCGCGCCGGAGGCCGAGGCGAGCATGGTGTTGGTCGCCGCCACGCCGATGCGCAGATCCGTACCGGCGAGCGTGCTGCCTGCATTGAAGCCGAACCACCCAAACGCGAGGACAAATGTGCCGACTAACGCCATCGGGATGTGATGACCAGGGATCGCATTCGGTGTGCCGTCCTTGTTGTATTTCCCGATGCGGGGGCCGATAACTAAGGCGCCGGCCAGGGCGCACACGCCTCCTACCATGTGAACGACCGAAGAGCCGGCGAAGTCAACATGCCCGTGGCCGAGACCGAAATTCTTCCCGAGTTGCGAAAGCCAGCCTCCGCCCCAGACCCAGTTGGCGTAGAGGGGGTAGACGATCATCGAGATGAAGAAGCCGTAGATAAAGAACGCAGAGAGCTTCCAGCGTTCGGCCATCGCCCCTGTCGGGATAGTGGCTGTCGTATCCATGAAGACCATCTGAAAGAGGAAGAGAGCAAAGATCGCCGTATCGTAGCTGACGCCTTGCAGAAAGAATCCCTTCGTTCCAAAGAGGCCGAAGTCCTTTCCGAAGAGGTGGACAACGAATTCACCATCCAGACCGGCAGTTCCACCCCCGAGGGGCGTTCCCCCGACGCCTCCCATCTGCAGCCCGAAACCCAGAATCCAATAGCCGGTCATGCCGATCGCATAGATTAAAAAGTTCATCAGCATGGTGTGGGAGGCATTCTTGGCTCGGCAGAACCCGGTTTCGACCATCGCGAAACCGGCCTGCATAAACATAACCAGGAACCCGGCGATGAGGGTCCACACCATATTGATGGCGATCTTGTTGTGACCGGCCGTCTCGGCTACCTCCTGCAGGGTCGGGTTGCCGGCCACTTTCGCCGGAACGTCGGCAATGGTCCCGGTAGCGGTTCCGGCTGGATCCGGTTTGGGCGGCGCCGGAGCCGCCGTCGCTGCGGCAGGCGCCGCCGCAGTCGGCGCAGGCGCCTCCTGGGCCCAGAGGGTGGTCGCTAAGCCGAGGAAGAGCAAAGCCATAAAGGCCACCGCTAAGCATTGTTTGCTTCGTAACCGCGTTAGCATCTTTACCTCCTGAGAGCGTGTCCGCACGCCGTTGTGGGGAATGCGGCGGTTATCTCATCACTGAGCCGCCGTTGCCCGTTGCCTTTAGAACTGATAGATCAACTCACCCTGGATAGTATTTTGCGTGTTGGCATTTTGCGTCCCATTGCCTCGGTCGAACACCAATTTGTTATCCTTTGCCTCATCGTGGCGGTACTCAATGCTGGCAAAGAGGTGATCGAAGAGCTTATACCTGCCGGTGAGTGTCGTCTCCCAGACCTCCAGTTGTTTCCCAGGCGTTGCGCCAGGAAGCCGGAAGCCATCCTGGTCTTTAAAGTACTCACCCCGCACACCCACCGAGATCTTATCGGTAATGTCGTAGACAGCATAGGCCGCCACTGCGTGCCAGACCGCGGACGGGCCGCCATCGACGAACGCCTCCTCCTGTCTTCCATAGTCGTAGTTCAGCGTGAGCGTGAGCGGCGCGAACGGCTTATAGGTGGCGATCAGATCGATGAGACCTCGTTTTGGCCCATTGCGGTTAATGTCGCGAGCAGGGTCAAACGCATTAGAGACTTGCTCGGCCCCCCATGTCCCACCGAGGGTGAGCGTGAAATCTTTTATGAAGGGAGGCGTGATGGTTGCTGCGCCGTGAAACGATTTGCCTCTGTTATTGTCGTCGGTGTTATCCCAGCCGTTCACGATGCCAAGGGTTGTTGAAAGCCAGTCAGTAACAGGATAGGTCGCCATAAGGCCGGTGTGAGTAAAGGGGATGGCCCAGGAAAAGGCTAGTGAACGGGAGATATTAAAATTGCCGGTTCGGCGGATTACCTCGGCGCCATGGAGAGTTACGAACTTCCCACCTTTTAGGTCGATGCCTTTGCCAAATGGTACTTTGTAGGTGACGTAAGCCTGCGTCAGGTCAAACGGCTGGTTGGTCTCGCCAAGGCCCGTCGAGTGAACCTTCTTCGCATCCCTTCCAAGGAGGACGTCAAAGCCAAAGCCGGCGGGCGAAGCCTCGCTGGTCGGTTTTTCGACATAGAGTTCAGCCTGGTTCACGTCGAACTGATTGGCCTTTTCGTCAAAGAGCCTGAAGGTATTATTTTGCGATTTCGGATCTCTGAAGTTGTAGTTATAGGACACTGCAACATGACCCCCGAATTGCCAGTCTTTCATCGTGGCCAGGATGGGGGTGCCCTTGAGAGCCTCCTCCAGATTCTTGATCCGATCGCCGAGGCTCTGGGCGGCCTCTGCTGACGCGGCAGGCGCTCCAGGCGCTGGCGCGACGGCTGCAGCCTCCTTCTTGAGCCCAACCCCTTGTTCGAGTTGGTTCAGCCGCTGGCCCAGTCGTTCTACCAGCTCCCTTAACTCTCTGATCTCTCGATCTTTCTTGTCCTCCGCCCATGCCGCAGGCGCAGCGATTGCGGCGGCTAGGAGGAGCACCCCACCCATCACGAATCCGGTTACCGTCAGATACTTCCACTTCTGCATTCTCATCGATCCCTCCCCTCTTTGGGTGCGACTACTTAGAAAGTCTCCGATGACCGAGTCGAATTGATACGGCTCGCAAGAAGCGAGCCAGCTTCCGTCAACGACAGAATACGGGCAGCGGCACCAATAGAAACTGGAGCGAGAGAAGGGGGGAAGCCGTGGAAACATGCGGTGTTAGGCGACCAGCATTGAGAGAAAACAGTTCGTATGGGGTGATTCAATGGGTGGGGTTACTGACACAAATGACAAAAATGTCGGATTTGCCGGGAGAGCGATTGGTTATCTTGTAGGCAGGGCTACGAGGGTGATGCTTAAGAGAAACGCACCTCCCCTATGCTATCCCAGGAGGCTCTCGACTTGCATCCGCGACGCCTTGTTGGCCCAGTCATGGTATCCGATCTCCTTGGCGCGAATGATGCCTTGACGATCGATCAGGACCGAAACCGGCAACCCGAGAACCCGGAACTTGCGAGTGACCTTCATGTCAGGGTCGAGCAGCACCGGGAAGGTGAGGCGAAGCTCCTTGATGAAGTCGCGGATCTCTTGCTGTGCATCCGACTCGATGTTGACGGCGAGGATCTCAAATCCTCTGCCCTTGTACTCGGAGTAGATCTGCTGCATCGTCGGCATCTCCAACCGGCAAGGGGGGCACCAGGTAGCCCAGAAATTGACCAGCACAACCTTCTGGCCGCGAAACTCTGAGAGTCGTACGGTTTTTCCCTCAAGCGTCCTGAGCGTAAAGTCAGGCGCAAGGTGTCCCTCTTCGGGTCGCACATCATTCGCCCATACGCCCGTTCCGCCTGGCGTGCTGCTCATTATGAGTCCGATGACGATGGGGATTATGGCAAGCGGGGATAGCAAGCAGGAGTGATAGCGCCCCATATTCCAATCCTTCCTCTGAAAATTCCAAAGTTCTCAAATCCCCCCGTAGCCCCCCCTTTGCTAAAGGAGGGTAGGGGGGGGTTCGCCTGTCGCAGCCGTAGGTTGGGTTAGCGTAGCGTAACCCGACACCACTCGGCTGACCGCTCCCTCAGAGTGGCATTTTCGTGCACTGTGGTGCGGTCGTACCGCACGGAGTGTTTTCTTCAGGTTTCACGTTGTCAGCTACCGCATGTCTTTTACCAAGATTGAAACTACCGGAAAAACTCCTGCCGGTCAAATCAAGATCGGCAATTGGGGTTCTGCGCCTTTACCCCGATTGAAGCCTTCGCTTTGCACAAGCAAACATCTTCATCGGCCGACGAGACCACCGGTGTCACCGATCATCTCGACTTTCGCGCCGCGCGCAATCGCCGGATTGAGAAGGCTGTGGGATGACCTCAGAACGGATCGATGTGGTCGGCGAGCGTGCTCTTTCCGCACTGGCGCGGGCCTACGAGGAGCACGGCTGGGAACGACCAGAGGAGGAACCGAAGACGATCGACCTGTTGTCGTTGGATATATTTCATACCATGCAGATTTGCACCTGAGATTCAAAAATACAAGATATACAAATCGAGTAGCGGCCGGATACAATAAGCCCGCATGACGCGAGGAGGACGATGAGTCGAGCTGAAGCGATCGCGGCGCTTGAGGCGGCTCATCACCGGCGACCGGCCAACCGGGGCGATTGGCTCCTATATGTGAAACACCTTAAGCACCTCGTCGCCGTAGTGGTTGATGACCTTGACGGCGATCTTGCCTGTCTCGGGTTTGGCGAATGGCCGGCTGACGGTGGTGTAGAGACTGCTCCATGCCGCTTCGTCGATCTCCGCCCGTAGCGCCCGCTTGAGCTTGTCGTAGGGTTCTTCCACGCCGGTGAAGTAGGCGTGGCGGACGAAGAAGCTCTCACCGTTATAGTCGGTATCGATGAACCAGCAGGCGATATCGTCTGTGGAGCCGCTGCGAATCTGCCCGGTGGTCGGATCGTAGACATCCACACCCTTGATCTCGGCGACGATCTGGCCGTTCTTCTGCTTCCTGATTTCCACGTCCGGCTCGCCGAAAACCATGAACAGGTTGCCCGCGCCGGTTTTCTTGAGCAGTTCGTCACCCATCGTGAGGTCCGGGTTCATCTTGGCGGGCAGCACGGTCAGCTTGCCGTAGCGCTTGACCTCTTCGGCGACATGCGGGTCGAAGGCGAAACCGCAGACGGCGAGGATGTCATAGCCTACGCCCTGCACCGCCTCCTTGGCGGCTTCCTTCACCTGCTGCGGGCCGACGGTGCCGTGCTCGGGGCCGATGGAGACGGCCACGCGCCGGGTTTTGCCGTCGGCGTCGGTGTATTCGCCCGCCGCATGCAGCCAGGCCCCGGCGTAAGGATCGAGCCGGTCGAAGGTGAGCCGCTCGCTTTTGCGGGTATTCTGTACGCCTGCCTTTCGGAGGTTATCTAAGATCATGGTGGCGAAGTCCTGCTGCTTGCGACCTTCCTGCTCGCTCACCGTGCCGTCCTGATTGTCGTCGGCGGTGGACAGGACGCGATGAGGTGACAGGCTTTCGACCGAGAACGGCCCGCACACCCGCACGCGCTTGTTGTCCTCGTAGGGCTGGTCGAAGAGTGTTTCGGTCTCGGCGTGGCGGGCAATGGCAGCGTCGATCTGCTCGCGCGTCATCCCTTCCTTGATGTCGGGGTTATTGGCAATCGATTTGAGCGTGACGTGCGGCACGCGCTTGTAGACGAATCCCTTACGGATGTCACCCTCCATATTCCCCCTCGCCCCCTGGGAGAGGGCTGGGGTGAGGGTGCCGGTCAGTTCTGCTTCCTTCTTGATGCCTTCGGGCGAGTCAGCCAGCAGGTAGTAAGGATACTTCGCGGCCATCAGGCGCGTGCGCGCCAGCGCCAGGGCGACGCGGCTGGTGTCGCATGTAATCCAGCGACGGCCCCACTGCTCGGCCACATAGGCCGTGGTACCGCTGCCGCAGGTCGGATCGAGCACCAGGTCGCCGGGATCGGTGGTCATGAGGAGGCAGCGTTCGATGACGCGCGGATGCGATTGCACTACGTACGTTTTTATATCGCCAAAACCAGACGTGACAGTATCGTCCCACATGTTCGTACGTGGCGACAGCGGAAAATCGTCGTGCATGCGGACATATCTAAGGCTGTTGCCGAGCAGCATCAGACGATTTGCAAAGCGCAACCGCGTCATTCCATCGGCGTTAGTTTTCCACCCGCCCTTGTTAGGCGCGATGCTCTTTCCTTCGAACGAAACGGCAAAGGTCGTCGTTACGCCAGACGATTGCGAGGTTAGGTTGTCGTGAGTGAACAGTCTCTCGTCCGACTGAATGTCGATCAGCGATTCCAAGTGCCGCCGTCCTCCATCTGATCTCTCTGCCCAGTCGTATTGCGTACCGCCCTCTTCTCCGGCACGTCGCTCGCGGTAAAGACGTCGGTACTTCACGTCTTTGATACTCTTTGCATACCAGATCAGATGGTCAAAAACAGATGGTGGCAGGTCGGTCGTTCCGCTTGGGCTGCCGGCACCAGTCGTCTTCTTGTATGCTATTGACGAGCAGAAGTTCTCGCTTCCAAACACCTCATCCATTAGGCACCGCACCAGGTGTACATTCTCATCCCCGATCTGCACAAAGACGCTGCCGGTCTCGGTGAGCAGGTCGCGGGCCACCACCAGTCGATCCCGCAGGTAGGCGAGGTAGGAATGGATGCCCAGCTTCCAGGTGTCGCGGAAGGCGCGCACCTGTTCGGGCTGACGGGTGGCGTCCTCGGCCTTGCCGTCCTTCACGTCGCGCTTGCGTGTGCTCACCTGCCAGTTGGAGCCGAACTTGATGCCGTAGGGCGGATCGAAGTAGATGGCCTGCACCTTGCCCTTGAGCCCTTCCTTCTCGGCCAGCGAGGTCATCACCAGCAGCGAATCACCGAGGATGAGGCGGTTGGACCAGTTCTGCTCGTGGTGATAGAAGTCGACCTTCTGATCGAACTCAACCGGACCGCCGTTGAAATCGGCGAAGAGGTTGATCTGATTGTCACCGGCCTTTTCAATCCGAGGCAGCGCGTCGATGATCGCCTGCGGGTGAATCTTCTCCTGGATGTAGATCGGCACCACGGGAACGGCGAGGTCCTCGCGGTCCTGTTCGTCCTTCCCTTTCCAGACCAGTTGCGGATCGAGGGAGGGATCGCGCGGGTAGAGCATGGTCTTGGGCGCGAGTTCTTCTTCAACCACGAAGTCGCGCAACTCCTCGGTAGGAATATTGGCGCGTTTATCCTTGTGGCGGATCGATTCGACCTTCGTCGGATTAGATTTCTTTGTTTGTGCCATCTTTTCCCTCAGATCAAGTAGCGCTGGCTGAAAGTGTGAGCTGTCCCGTCTTGGGCAACTCATTCCAAGTTCGACCTTCGAGCAGGCGGCCAGCTTTTTTCTTGTGAACACCGCCCCATTGCTTAAAGAAAAATGGCACACCTGCTCGCTGGCATTGGCTGCGAATGTCCACCACCCATGTCCGATCCATTGGCCGCGCCATCGGCCCAGATTCGCCGCCCACAATGACCCAATCAATGCCGGAAAGATTCAGATTGCAGAGTGGGCCAAGGAGCGGCTCCAACGATAAGAATTTTGTATGCGCGTTCGTTGCGCGAAGATGGTCCATTCGAAAAGACCATGCCTCGTTCTCAACACTCACGCCCATCCAGACGTTCGGTGACCAAGGAAGCTGTCGGCAGAGTTCCATCAGCCTTTCGGACCTCTTGGTCAAGACTTGAAACGTGTGCCAATGCGCCGCCCCCATCACGTCGAATATTCGCTGGATAAACCGGACCGGAACGTCCTCATGGAATAGATCGCTCATGGAGTTTACGAATATGGTCTGCGGCTGTTTCCACCTCAGCGGCGCCCCCAGCATGTGTTCGTGAATTGTCGGGCGGAACCCGTTCGCGTAGTTCGGCTGTCCCATCGCCTGCAGGCGCCTCGCCATCCGCTCGGCGTAACAATGCGTGCAGCCGGGGCTGATCTTCGTGCATCCCGTCACCGGGTTCCAAGTGGTCTCCGTCCATTCGATCGCGGAATTGGCGGCCATCAACGTTTTCCCCAATCGCGGTACTTATTGAAGATATCGGTCACGATGTCGTTGGCCGGCCTCTTCTGTGCTGCAAAGAAAAGGTAGTACACCACCGCCCCCGTTGAGATCTTCATCGGCATCGGGTCCGGCACATACTTGAATCCCGCCACTCTCTGAAGACGATCCTGAAATACCGCGGCGATGGCCTCATTCTCGACCTTCTCCGGATGTCCAAAGAGATCTCTTTTCGTGTCCCATGCCGCGTCTCGCCAGGACTCGTCACCCCAGAAGAACGTCATTCTCGCGGCTTGTGTGGGTTCAACAGCCTCACGATTCTTCCAGAGAACGTTTCTGTTCATGTCCATGACAGGGAAGTTGAGGAAAAGGTCGATCGCATTCGATTTTCCAGCCGCCTCGATCACCTTCCAGCTCAGATCAAGCCCGTATGGGTCTAGTAGGCACAGCCCTCTTCTGTACTGAACGTATTGGACGTTCGGGATTACATTCTGCAGTAACACTCGATTACAATCACCCTGATACACGAACACGTTCAGTCGATTCGATTGAAGTCGGCGAAGAGCCTCTACTCTTGACGGGTCGAGGTCGACTAGATGGTACTCTGCGAATGGCGGATCGATCTCGAGAGCTATCGAAGCGCTGCCGGGTACGACCGCCCCGCTCATGCGGGAAACATTTGCTCCAGTTCCCGCAAACCCATCGATGTAGACGTGGGTCAGCCCTGGTTGCATCGACAGGATAGTGGAGTATGCCTTGGCGTACTTCTGCACAATCTCGAGCTTTACTTCGGACCATGGTCCGATCTCATCGATTCCGGGATCGCTCATACCGTCACCGACGCCTTTTCCCCCAGAACGCCGCGGATTGCCGCCTTCGCGTCCCACGGGTCGGCGATTTCGATGAACGCCCAGCGACCGAAGCCGCCGTAGTTGTTGATGGCAGGCACCCACAACGTGCGCGCCGTAGCGACCTTGGCGGCCTTGTCCTTCTTCTTCTCGCCTGTCACTTCGATGATGAGGTTGATCTCATCACCCTCACCCCGGCCCTCTCCCTGGAAAGGAGAGGGAGATTGTTTCACAACGGCGATGAAGTCGGGGATGTATTGGTGTTCTTCGCCGTTCAGCGCGTAGGGGATGGTGAAGCCGAGATTGTGGTTTTTGACGTAACGAACGACCTCGGGCATGTCTTCGAGGGCTTCGGCCATCTTCTGCTCCCACGAGTCGGTATCCGCCACAACGAAATTGATGTGGCATTTGTCCTCGCGCGTGGCGAAGTGCGGCCGGGTGGTATCGAAATCAACATATCGGGTGGAGCCGATCGTATCATACGGGCGTAGGATGGGCTTGAGCGCAGCCGTGCCATCGGTCGAGGCGACGATCGCCTTGTAGATACGATCGGTTGCATCGTGCGCGAACTCGATCAGCAGCAGCAATTGAGGGAAGGTGTTGTCCTTGAGCGTAACGCATTCGGCCAGCCAGCGCTTGGCGACGCCGAGCAGTTGCGGGAAGAGCCAGGGTTTATCGTTGCCGTCATCGTCGCGGAAGTATTTTTCCAGCGTCAGCTTGGCCAGCAGGAAGGCGACCTCGTTGAGCCGGTGGCGTTTGAGATCATCGAGGGTATGGATACTGGATTCGCCGACGATGGGCGCATTCTCGGTCTTGGTGGGAATGTCGGCGGTGGACAGTGCGAGCCTGGATTCGTCGGTGAAGGTTACCGTGAGTCGGTCGCCGACTACGTCGTAGCGGTAGCCGAGCAGCCGGGGGAAGGTGATCTCGCAGGCGATGCGGTTTTCAAGGGCGCGGACGCGGGTGGGCAGCGGGCCGGGCTTTGGGTCCGTGGTTGCACCGCTGCACGGGATGAAGGAAAAGGGTACGCCGTAGACTTCAGCGTATTCGGGGTCGAACCGTCCATCGCCGTTGGCGGCGTAGCTCATGCGGCGCAAGGCGCGGCCGACCACCTGCTCGCACAGCAGTTGGGTGCCGAAGGCGCGCACGCCGAGAACATGAGTGACGGTATTGGCATCCCACCCTTCCGTGAGCATGGACACGCTGACCACACACTTGACGTGTTCGCCGAGCTTGCCTGCCTTGCCGACGGTGTTCATCACCTCGCGGAGCAGGTCTTCATCGGTGAGGGTGTTGGCATCGCGGCCGGGAAAGCGGGCGCGGTAATCGGCCTTGAATTCCTCGATCTCTCGGGCGGCGATCTTCTTGAAGTCGTCGCTCATCGATTTGCCGGACTCGAGTTGCTGGCTGTCCACCAGGATCGTGTTTGGGCGGTGCAGCCAGCCACCCTTACCGTCGTCGTTGCGAAAGATAGGCAACTGCCCAGCCTGGGCGACGGCTTGGTCGCCGATCTGCTTTTCCCACCCGGCAATGAAGTCGAAGACGAGTTTGGACACGTTGGTGTTGTTGCAGACGACGATGAACACGGGAGGCGTGATGCCACGGGCGCGGGCCTCGGCGTTCTGCTGCCACAGGCGGTAATATTTCTCGTAGTTGCCGTAGAGACTAAGAAGCGCTCCCTGAAGTTCGACCGGGAGCTTCGGTTCGCCCACTACCTGATCGGTCTTGCGTCCCTTTTTTGGCAGGTGCTCGCGGATGCGCAGCCACAGGTCGCGGTAAGTGGGCTGTTCGCCTGTCATTGAGTCGTCAGCCACTGGCACGCGGGGTACCTTGACGACGCCGGCCTCGATGGCGTCAATGAGCGAAAAATCCGAGATTACCCACGGAAAGAGCGTGCCTTCGGGGTAGCCTGAACCGCGCAGGAAGAACGGTGTGGCCGAAAGATCGTAGATAGCCTTCACGCCGATCTTGGCCTTTACGGCCTCGATGCCGGAAACCCAGACGCGGGCCTCTTCGTCGCGTTGCTTGGCTTCGATGCGCTCATCGCCGGTGAGCATTTCATCCTCGCCGTCGGGTTTGTGGCGGTAACAGTGATGAGCCTCGTCGTTGAGGACGATGATGTTTTTCTTGGCGCTCAACTCGCGGCAGACGCGGCGCACCATCTGGTCGGGAGTTTCGGTGAATGGGCTCGACTGGCTATCCGGCTGCTGGGCAGTCAGAATCGACTTCGTGATCTTGCCGGCTGCGACCTTTTCGCGCAATTGGAAGGCGTGGTAGTTGGTGATAATGATTTTGGCCTGTCCGAGCTGGTCCTGGAGTTGGGCCGGCACAATGTCACGCTGGCGGTAATAGTTGTCCGGGTCGTTCGGTAACAGCACGCGCAGCCGGTCACGGATGGTGATGCCCGGCGTGACGATCAGAAAGGTGTCGGAGAAGCGCGCGTCTTGCGGGTTGGCGCGTTTGTTGAGCGTGTGCCAGGCGATGAGCATGGCCATGACGACGGTCTTGCCGGAGCCGGTGGCCATTTTGAACGCCGTGCGCGGCAGGCCGGGGTTCGATGTGTCGTTCGCCTCGCGTAGCGCGTTCTCGATCCAGGCATCACCATATTTCTTTGCTACTTCGGTGATGTAGATGGCGGTTTCAAGGGCTTCGTTCTGGCAGAAGAAAAGTTTCTTCTCGCGAGTGGGATCGGTCCAGTAGGTAATCAATCGCGCGGTAGTCGGCGTCACGCCCACGTAGCCACCCTTACGCCACAGTGCGACGCGGCGGCGGATGTCGTTGACGAGCTTGTTCTCTTCGATGCGGTCTTGTGTCCATTCCGTCTCGAAGTGAAGTTGCTTGGACCCCTTCTTTTTTGGCTTGGCGATGGGGACGAAATAGGAACTGGTCCGGCGGTCGTCAACGATCTCGTCGGTGATGCCCTCGTCGGAAAACCGAAAATGGCGAGTGGGCTCGTCGAACGGCGAGTTAATGATCGGGTTCTCGATGACGACCTGGTTCATGCTGACACGCCCTCAGACCTTTTGTGCTCTAGGGATTCGGTTCTTTTACTGGGCAAGTGTTGCTGGAGAGCGCCCCTTCACAATGTACCGTTTCACCTTGATGTCCTTTTCTCTGCCGCGGGCCTCGGCAATCTCGTATGCGGTTTGCATACGAAGAAGCGTGTCCATCTTGGGGCCGAAGGCCTTCTCGATACGGAGCGCCATGTCGGGAGATAGCGCAGCGTGCCCGTTGAGGAGAGCAGAGAGTGCTGGCCTGGTCACGCCAAGAATTTCGGCGGCCTTGGTCACAGAGAGATCAAGAGGTTTGATGACTTCCATCCTGATGAACTGTCCCGGATGGGCGGGATTTGCCATACGCATTGTGTTGATCTCCTTCAATGGTAGTCTTCAAAATCCAGATCGAGGATCTCTCCTTCGCTCTGATTAATTCTGAATGTTATTCGCCAGTTCCGGGTGACGACGAGGCTCCATGTTCCCTTGCGATCCCCGGTGAGTTGGTGGGCTTTCCAACTCGGAATGTCGTAAAGTTCCAGGACTGCTCCCATCTCCAGTAGAAAGGTTACGATGTTGCGGACCTTCTCGACAACAGGCGGAGGCAACCCGGAAGCGTCGTTGCGCTCAATGAAGCGCCGCAATCCGCGATTGATTACGTTCCGAATCCGCATAAGACATGCTAACAGGTATGGTGTTGCCTGTCAAGTAACGCTTTACGGAATGGTGTATGCCGCTTGATATCCGACACAGTTACCCACACTCGCCGTCACCTCGCCAATCAGCGGAACGATTGACCTGCGCTGCGTACCCGCCTAGAATGATACCGGTGTGCTGGACTTCCCTCGTTTCATTATCCCAGGATGGCTATGCTATCAGAGCAGTTGAAGGCGATTCCGTATTTCCAGGACCTCGATGCGCGAGCGTTGGAGAGCATCCGGGCCAACGCATTCGAGGTGCGGCTGCAGAAGGGGGACGTCCTGTTTACGGAGGGGGAGCCGGCCCAGGCGATGTATGTGGTTCGGTCCGGCAAGGTGAAGATCTTCAAGCTTTCTCCGGACGGGCGCGAGCAGGTCCTCCGGATCGCAGAGGCCGGCGATTGTTTCAATGAGGTCCCGATCTTCGATGATGAGCCGAATCCCGCCAATGCCCAGGCGGTGGAGCCGGCTGCGCTTTGGGGCATCCGGCGGGATGGGATGCGGCGGCTCGTCGAAGAGCACCCGGCCATCGCGATCGGCTTCCTCAAGGCGTTTGCGGGGAAGCTCCGCTACTTCACCCGCAAGGTGGAGGATCTGTCGTTTCGCAGCGTGACGAGTCGCGTGGCCAAGCTCCTCCTGGAGATGGCCGAGGATGACGGCAAGGGAGGCCTGCGCCTGAAGCAGCAGCTCACGCAACAGGAGATGGCGTCCGTTGTGGGAACGGCCAGAGAGATGATCGGCCGGGCCTTTAAGGCCCTGGAAAAGGAAGGAGCCATCAAGCTCGATCGCCACCAAGTCGTGATCGTGAGCCGGGCCGCCATGATTCGCCTGCTCTGACCCCAGCTTTACCCTTCTTGCAATACATGAGACTAAAGTCGCAGACACCTCGAATTCACCCCCCTATACTACAATCGACGCTGAGTAAGTAACCTGAGAAAAAAGGAGGCATACAACCTATGACCAACGAGAGCAGTTGCCACAGCGATGCGCAATCGACGGGACCATGTATGCCGGAGGCACTCCGGGACCTGCCGGAGAGCCGTCTGGTGATTCTGGATGTTCGTGACCAGGTGCGGGCAGGAGAAGAGCCGTTTCAGAGGATCATGCAGACCGTCATGTCTCTTCGGGACGACCAGGTGCTGAAACTCTGTAATATCTTCGAGCCGGTACCGTTGTACGGGGTCATGATGCAGCGGGGTTTCGCTCACTGGACAGAGCAGCGCGGCCCGCAAGACTGGTGCATCACATTTTATCGAGCGTCGGCTGAGGCTGAGAAGTCTGCGGCGCCCTCTGCGGCGTCGAGGCCGGCGGAGCCCGTCGGAGACGCCATTGTCGTGGACGCCCGTGGACTGGAGCCACCACAGCCGATGGCGAAGATCCTGGAGAACCTTCCTCGGATCGCTGCCGGCGGAAAGATCCTGGCCATGACCGATCGACGGCCGATGCTACTCTATCCGAAGCTTGAGGAACGGGGTTTTACCTTCTCCACTGAGGAGACCGTGAATGGCTGGTTCGAAACCCGGATCTGGAAGTAGCGCCCCAGCCAGACAACCCTCCCTCTGGGTGCCGCTGCGCTATTTCGTGACGGCCCAGGTCGCCTTCGTGACTGCTTTGCTCTGGGCGCCTTGGCAGGTCGGCAATCTGTTGGACTTCTACTACCAGGGACATACCCTCGCCCTGACCCACCTGCTGACGCTGGGGTGGATCACGATGACGGTCATGGGGGCGTCGTTCCAGTTGGTCCCGGTTGCCCTGGAGACCACGCTGTGGAGCGAGCGCCTGGCCTGCTGGCAGTATTGGATCATGCTGGTCGGCGTTGCGCTGATGGTCAGCCATTTCTGGATCGGTCATCACCATGGTGTTGCCATCGGCGCAGGTCTGGTGCTGATCGCCGTGACGCTCTTCCTGATCAATATGGGCCGCACGATGTGGCAACTCCCCCGCTGGGATATTGTCGGACGACATGTGGCGGCCGCGCTGGTCTACCTGGCCTCTACGGCGATTATGGGCAATCTGATGGCGCTCGACAAGATGTTCGACTTCCTAGGAGGCCAGGTTCTGCGGACGATCCACGCCCACGCCCATCTGGGCGGCATCGGCTGGGTCACCATGATGATCTTCGGGGCGAGCTACAAGCTGATCGCAATGTTCAGCCTGAGCGAGCTTCACGATGAGCGGTCGGCCCGCTGGGAGTTCTGGCTGCTCAACGGCGGCCTCGTGGGCCTGTACGTGACGCTTCTGTTGCAGAGCCGGTGGGCGACGTTATTCGCCCTCCTGATCGCCGCAGCGGTGGGCCTGTTCCTCTGGACGATGCGGCAGGTCCTGCGGGCGCGCCGGCGCCCCCGACTGGACTGGGGGCTGCGGCATTCCCTGAGCGCCATGAGCACGCTGGCGGTCCTGACAATCCTGGGGCTGTGGCTGAGCACCGGTTGGGTCCCGAACGAAGAGTTCGAGGCGAGGCTGGCTTTCGGCTATGGGGTGCTGGCACTCCTGGGCTGGATTTCCGTCACGATCATCGGTATGATGTACAAGATCATTCCGTTCCTGATCTGGCACCACCGTTACAGCGATCTCGTAGGACTGCGGCCTGTTCCGGCTGCCACCCAGTTGCTTGGCGAATCAACGGCTCGGATGGAATTCTGGCTGCTCCACGCGGGCATCGCGCTCACCGTGGCCGGGGTGATCTTTGCGTCCGGGTTGATCCTCCAGGTGGGCACGCTCGTATTAGCCTTGGCCGGTCTGACGTTTGCTGTCGTCGTGTGTCGGATCTACAGCCACCTGGTTTCCCGTCTGAGGCCGCTTCCCGAGGCGCAGACCGTATGAACGTAGGACCCGCGGTGATCCGGGGGGTTTGAGAAGTAAAGGTACACGGAGAGGAGGCATGATGACCCAACCAGAAACATCACCAGTAACCGAAGAACAGATTTACAGCGCGCTTCGGAAACTTCTTGACCCGGAGTTGGGAGTCAACATTGTGGATCTGGGTCTGGTCTACGACGTGCAGATCGAGGGCGGAAATGTTGCTATCCGCATGACCCTTACGACGCGCGGCTGTCCCATGCACGCCAGCTTCGTCCAGGCAGTCGATCGCGCTGTGTGGGCGTTGGACGGCGTCACCGGCGTGACGACCGAGGTCGTGTGGGAACCGGCCTGGAATCCGGATATGATCTCGCCTGAGGGGAAGCGGGCTCTCGCCGGCGGAGGACGTGGGGTTCCCTCATGGTGACGCCTGTGTTGACGGTGGATACGGTTATCTCGGCGCTTCGCCAGGTCAAGTACCCGGGGATGAGTCGCGACCTCGTGTCCTTTGGCGTCGTCAAGAATACCCGGGTAGAGGGTGCTACCGTCTACCTCGAGCTCCAGGTCCCGACGGAGGATCGCGAGGTGATCGCTAAGGTGGAGACCGCGGTCCGTGAGGCGCTCGGTGGTGTACCGGGGATCGGTGAGATGCGGATTCAGGCCGTCCCGCGCCCCACGCCTCAGGATTCCGCTCCCGGACCCTCTCCACTCCCTGGAGTTCGACGGATCATTGCCGTCGCCTCCGGTAAAGGCGGTGTGGGCAAGAGTACCGTATCCGTGAATCTGGCTCTGGCCCTGGCGCAGTCAGGGGCTGCGGTCGGCCTTCTGGATGCCGACATCTACGGGCCGAATGTTCCCCGGATGCTGGGCGAGCCTGGCCGCCCCAAGGCGCATGAAGGCAAGATTGTCCCGCTGACGCGGTACGGTCTGAAAGTGATATCGGTCGGATATCTACTGGGTGACCAGTCGCCGATCATCTGGCGTGGCCCCCTGGTAGCCCAGGCCCTGAAGCAACTCCTGCACGAGGTCCACTGGGGCGAACTGGACTATCTAGTCGTCGATCTACCGCCGGGAACAGGCGATACCCAGTTGACTCTTGTGCAGGCCGTGCCGCTTACCGGTGGAGTCATTGTGACCACACCATCGGCTGTGGCCCTGATGGACGCCGAGAAAGGCCTACGGATGTTTCGCGAGGCCCGCGTCCCGATCCTGGGCATCGTAGAAAATATGAGTTACTTTATCTGCCCCCACTGCCAGGGAGAAACCGATATCTTCAGCCGGGGCGGCGGGCGCGAGGTCAGCGAAGCGCTTGGGGTCCCTTTCCTGGGGGAGATCCCCATCAAACCGGCTATCCGCGAGGGCGGGGATACCGGTGCTCCCGTGGTCGTTGCGACGCCGGAGTCCGCCGAGGCGTTGATTTTCCGCGCTATCGCGGAAAAGGTGTGCCTGGCGGCCGAGACTGCCGCCGAGGCGATGCCTCACGTGATCATCCGCTAACAACCAACAACCCTGTATCTCTCTAAGGAGGAAGTCACGATGTCAGAGAACTATGCAGCAACCGTAGATGCCCGTGTCCTGCCGATTCCGCAGAAGCACCCGACCATCTTTCGTGCCTTCGACGAGTTGGCGGTTGGGGAGACCATGCTCCTGGTCAACGATCACGATCCCAAGCCGCTCTACTATACATTCGCCGCAGAGCGGACGGGGGAGTTCGAATGGCGCTATCTGGAGAGCGGTCCCGAGGTGTGGCAGGTATCGATCCGCCGGGTTGCCGCTGCCGCAGGGCAGCATGCGCCAAGTGAAGGACATAGCTGTGGCGGGCACCACGAACACCACGAACACCACGCGCACCAGCATGCCCACGCCGGTTCTCCGACTCAGATCCTCAAGGACGAGCATACCCTGATCCTCCAGGCGTTGGATGGGCTGGAGCGAAAGCTGGCCGCGCTGGAGGCCGGCGCCGCCCCGGATCGGACCTATTTCGAAAAGGCGGTGAAGTTCATCCGGACCTTCGCCGATGAATGTCATCACGGTAAGGAGGAGGACCTGCTGTTCAAGACCATGGTGGACCGCGGCTTTCCGTTACAAGGAGGACCCATCGCGGTCATGCTGTCGGATCACGAGGCCGGTCGCGCATACATCCGTGAGATGGCTGAGGCCTCGGCGGCCGTAGGACAGGATCCAGCCGCGGCAGGGAAGATCGTCCGGAGCGGGCGTGCCTACATCCAGATGCTGCGGCCTCACATCGATAAGGAGAACATGATCCTGTATGCGATGGCGGACAATCTGTTAAGTCCGCAGGATCAGACGAAGCTTGGAGAGGCGTTCGAGCGCTTCGAGACTGAAAAGATCGGCGCGGATGTCCATGAGGAGATGATGGCCCTGCAGGCAGAGTTGAAGGTGGGGGCCTGATAAAAAGAGCAAGAGCGGACTGACCCGTTCGCCTCCCAGAGATGGGAGGCGAACGGGAACGTTCGGATACCGTCAGCCGTCGATTCGGAACTCTTTGATGATCCGGTACTTCTTCATCTTGTAGGCGAACTGCCGTGGCGTGAGACCCAGGCGAGCGGCAGCCCTCGCCTGGACACCGCCGTTTTCCCTTAGCGCCCGCATAACCAGCTCGCGTTCAAGCTCACCAAGTACCTGTTCGAGGTCGACCTGGTCGCTCAGGATCTTGGCCGCTTCATAGAGCGCCCTGAACCCGATAGTCCTTGGGTCGTGGCTCCCCTTTTTTTCCTGAACGGTCATGTTTACCATGCTATTCAAGATCGGTGCCAGCGCGCGGTGCCCGCACCATCCTTTCCTTAGAAGCCGTAGGCGTTCTCTTCGTGCTGGGTCAGGTCGAGACCGATCTGTTCTTCTTCACTACTGACCCGCAAGCCGACCAACGCGTCAACGAGTTTCAGGAGGATCACCGTACCTACAAACGCCAGGATCATGCAGGCCAGCACGGCGATCACCTGCACCACGAACTGGTGAGGGTTGCCGAAGAAGAGTCCATCGGCGGCGTCAGGGTTGACCGCCTTGGATGCGAACAGGCCGGTGGCCAGTGCGCCCCAGGTACCGCCGACGCCGTGGACACCTACAACGTCCAGTGAGTCGTCGTAGCCCAGCCGCGCCTTGAGCATACAAGCAGAGTAGCACAGGATCCCCCCGGCGGCCCCGATGGCGATCGCCGCCATCGGGCCGACGAAACCGGACGCTGGAGTGATCGCGACGAGCCCGGCTACGGCGCCGCTGGCCGCCCCCAGGACGGTCGGTTTACCCCGGGAGCTCCACTCGACGAACATCCAGGCCAGGGCAGCGGCCGCCGTCGCGAGATGGGTGACGACAAAGGCATTGGTGGCTAGCCGGTTGGCGGCGGTGGCGCTTCCCGCGTTAAAGCCGAACCAGCCAAACCAGAGCAGGGCCGCGCCGGTGACCGTCATCGTGAGGTTATGGGGCGGCATCGGTTCCCCGGGATGGCCGCGACGTCGCCCCACGATCAGGGATGCAGCCAGGGCCGAGATACCGGAGCTGATGTGGACGGCAGTACCGCCGGCAAAGTCGAGCGCGCCCATCTTGCGCAGCCATCCGCCCATCCCCCAGACCCAGTGTGCGAGCGGATCATAAATCAACGTCGCCCATAGTAGGGTAAAGAGTAAGAACGCGCTGAACTTCATCCGCTCAGCTACGGCGCCCATGATGAGGGCCGGGGTGATTACCGCAAACATCATCTGGTAAATCATATAGGCTTGGTGTGGGATGGTCGCCGCATAGTCGGGGTTGGGATCCAGTCCAACACCGCGAAGCCCCACCCAGGCGAGACTCCCGATGATCCCACCCGTATCGGGGCCAAAGGCCAGGGAGTAGCCCCACAGCGCCCACTGCACGCTGATTAAGGCCAGGATGATGAAGCTTTGCATGATCGTTCCCAGCGCGTTCTTTCGACGGACCAAGCCTGCATAAAACAAGGCAAGGCCTGGTGCGGTCATCAGCAACACCAATGCCGATGAGGTGAGCATCCATGCCGTATCTCCCGAGTCGATCTTCGGCGTCGGTGGCGTAGACGATTCGGGGGCCTGCACTGAAGAAGGAGCTTCAGGGGGAGGCGCCTGTTGAGCGAGGATCACTGATGGGGTGTGTAGTAGTACACCTCCCATAACCAGCAAGATCATGACAGTCATCATGAGGCGATTTGGCATGGCTGCTCCTTAGCTCGATGTGGAAGAACGAGAGGAATTAACAAGAGTGTAGGAGGCGACATTATTGTCGTTAACTCCGAACGTGCGGAGTAAGCAGTTTGCGTGCCAATGCCATATTGTCTTTTGCTTCCATGCGAAAGCTCGAAAGGTTCGAAAAATTCACTCATGGGGCTTCGAGTGATTGCGGGAGGGTTTCGACTGACCCCTTGTCCGCTCATTTTCGTGACCATGAATTAGGCAGACGAAAATCGTGCTGCTCATAACTTAGGCGCTACGAGAACCTACAATAGCAAGCCATGAGCTCAAAAAGAGGTCAGTGCGGCTGTAGATCTATTTTCATTGTGGAGGTCTAGATCTTTCCCACATTACGAGTATCGGCTCATACAATGTCTTTCCAAGCTTCAGGCTTAAGAAGTAGTTGCAGGGATGGATTTCGTAGTGGCGATTGTCCGCTGCGCATGGATCTGAGCCGGATCACATCCTCCTCGATGGCGCATTGTACGGACGCTTCCTGCCACTAGGAGATGTCCTGTTTGGTGCGGCGCTCTCCCCTTGTTGGTTGACCTTTAGCAGCTATTGACATAGTCTCCGCCTGTAGCAGTGGTTGTGCGAATGTAGTGGCTGCACCCGGGATCGAATCGACTCCGACATTACGGAATAGAGGAGAGGAGGCATACGCATGGCGGTGTCGAAACCGACACTCAGTAAGGCAAAAAAGCCAAAGGCCGAGGCGAAGCGGGAGTTGGAGGAGATCGTTGAAGAAGTGACGTCAGCTAAGGAGGCGTCGACCGCATATCGCGATCAAGGCTCTATGGGGGGGCTTCAGGCGCCAAGGTCTTGCCGCATGTTGAACAGATTGTTATGGAGCAAGCAAAGACGCGGGTGCAGCCGTAAGATTGGAGAGGGCCGCTTTGACGTTGACACCAGTAGTTTTTTTACGCTATCGTCTTCACTGGATCGAGGATTCGGTATAGCAATAGTGATGTCGGGGTAGAGATCTAATGAGCCCAATGAAGGTATCGCTTGAGTGGCTAGCTGAATATGTCGATGTCGCGCTTCCGGCCAAGGAGCTGGCTCATCGGCTGACCATGTCAGGAACCGAGGTGGGTGGGATCGAAGAGCGCGGCAACGGCTGGCCTGGGATTATTGTCGCGCAGATCGAATCTATCGGCCCACATCCGGCGGCCGACTCTCTTACCTTGGTGGGCTTGGGGTTGCGTGGCGAGACGATCACAGTCGTGAGCGGTGCGACGAATCTCAAGGTCGGTGACAGGGTACCGTTTGCGCCGGTTGGGGCGCGTCTAATAGACGCTCAGACAGGTCGACCCGCCGCGGTGGGGGTGGCCCAGATTCATGGGGTAACCTCGCGAGGCGTGCTCTGCTCCGAGAGGGAACTAGGTCTGTCGGAGGCGCACGAAGGCGTGCTGATCCTTCCCAGTGAGGCCGAGGTTGGCCTGCCGCTCAATACGGTGCTAGGGGACACCATTCTCGACCTCGAGGTCACGCCGAATAGACCGGATTGCCTGGGGATGCTCGGGGTTGCGCGCGAGGTGGCTGCCATTACGGAGGAGCCGCTCAATCTACCTGATCTGACATACCGAGAAACGGGTTCTGATATCAACGATGACGTTCAGGTCGAGATCCTGGCGCCTGATTTGTGCCCGCGATACAGCGCATCCGTCGTTCATGGGGTTACGGTCGGTCCCTCGCCCTCGTGGATCCAGAAACGCCTTATGGCAGCCGATGTGCGCCCGATCAATAACATCGTGGATATTACCAACTACGTCATGCTCGAATACGGACAGCCCTTACATGCCTTCGACTACGAGACGATTCAAGGCAGACGAATCGTAGTGCGGCGTGCTGCACCTGGAGAATCGTTTCGGACGCTTGATGGCACGCTGCGGACCTTAACGCCCGAGATGCTGGTGATTGCCGATGCCAAGCGTCCGGTGGCGCTTGCCGGGATCATGGGCGGCTCGGAGACAGAGGTGACCGAGTTGACGAAGAGCGTGTTGCTTGAGTCGGCCAACTTCAGTTCTGGCTCGATCCGCCAGAGCTGTCGCGCGCTGCGACTCAGGACCGAGGCCTCCCTTCGCTTCGATAAGGGGCTGCCGTCGGCCAACACGATCATCGCACTCCAACGAGCCACCAAGCTTCTCGTGGAGATCTGTGGGGGCAAGGCGTCGCGTGGGCTGCAGGATCTGTTTCCCGCTCCCAGAGAGGCGGTAGAGTTCAGGCTGACTCCGGCGGAGCTTCGTCGCGTCCTGGGAATTGAGCTGACGGTGACACAGATTCGCGACGTGCTGGGCGGCCGGCTCGGGTTCGACTGTCGAGAGGATGGAGATGCCATCCTGGTGAGGCCGCCGGCGCACAGGAGCGATATTCAGATCCTCGCCGATCTGGTGGAAGAGGTGGCGCGTCTGGTCGGCTACGACCGGATTCCAACCACAACGCTTGCAGGCCACCTGCCCGATCACCCGCCTCAGCCGATGCGTGGCCTTGTCGAACGGCTCAGTGACGTGCTCGTTGGCGCCGGCCTGCAAGAGGTGATGACGTATTCGCTGGTCGGCCGACAGCTTCTGAGTAAGATGGTTCCCACGAGTGATGCTGGGACGCCGGATGGGCTTCGCCTGGCGAATCCGATGACCCCTGATCAGGAGATACTTCGGATGTCGCTGCTTCCCAGCCTCCTGGAATGTCTGGCGAGCAACCTTCGCCAGGACGAGGCCGGTCCTTGTCTATTCGAGATCGGACAGGTCTATCTTCCGCGCCACGCCGACTTGCCCCAGGAGCGGCAGATGCTGGTTATCGGCATGGCGGGGTCCAGATGGCAGAGACAATGGAACCGGGCAACTGCGCAGATTGATTTCTACGATCTGAAAGGCGTTGTGGAGTTGTTGCTTGATCGCCTGAATCTTGGGGAGACGCGCTTTATTCAAATCACGGATCAGCGTCCGTTTCATCCCGGGCGAACGACGGCCGTCTGCTCGATGGGTGAACGGCTTGGAGTGATGGGAGAGCTTCACCCGACGGTGGCCCGCAACTGTGAGATTCGGGTCCCCGTGTACCTGGCCGAGTTCGATCTGGAACAGCTTCTGAGCATGGCCGGAGAGGAGTTCTTGCGGATCGAGCCGCCGCCCCGCTTTCCCGTAGTGCGACGGGATCTGGCGCTCGTCGTTCCAGAGTGCGTTCCGGTCGCGGAACTGTTCGAGGCCATCCGGCAAGCCGGAGGTCCGCTGCTCAAGCAGGTTGAGCTCTTCGATCTGTTCCGTGGGGAAGAGCTGCCACCGGGGCAGAAATCGTGCGGTATCGGGCTGGTCTTCCGTTCTCCGGATCACACCCTGACCGATGTCGAAGTAGCCCAGGTCGAGGCCTGCATTGTTCAACAGTTACAGCGGCAGACCGGGGCGCGGCTGCGGGGATAATTTTCGCTTTACAAGGGTGCATGGCTTTGGTAGGCTCTCAACCAAGCAAGGGCTGCAACCGCGGAGATCTCATACTATAATCCCACAGACCAGGGCCTGACGATGCTTGCTGAAGAACTGGAGGCGCTCGAAGATCGAGTAAGGAAGGTGGTTGCGCTTGTAGCGAAGCTCAAGGGAGAGAAGGCAGTCCTTGGGCAGCGGGTGGAGGAGTTACAGGATGTGATCAAGGCGCAGGTGGAGCAGGTTGGGACGCTCGAAGCCGCACGAAAGAAAGATCAGGAGCAACTCACTCACATACTGAAGGAACGTGAGGAAGTTCGATTCAAGATAGATCACTTGCTGGAGGAGATCGCGCGGATCGAGGCCTCTGTTGAATCTGGGGCTTGAGGGTTGCATGGAACAGCTCGTCAGTGTAGTGATCCGAGGGGAACAGTACACGATCCGTTCCGCAGAAGATCCGGCATATGTCCGGAGAGTCGCGGAGTATGTCGATGCGAAGCTGGATGGGGTTGTAAAGGGATCTCAGTCGCTTCCGCCTACCAAGGCGATCGTCTTGGCCTCATTGCATATTGTTGATGAACTCTTTAAAGTAGAAGGAGAAAGGGAACGGTCTGAGGGATTGGCAGCAACGAGGCTCGGTAACTTATCAGCGCTGTTGGGAACCGTCCTCGAAGAGAGGGCAAGCGGTCCTGAGGGTGGTGGATCAGGAGTTCAAAGTTAATGGAGCATAGGTGGAGAAAGAGGATTGCGGTGTGTCGTAGCGCACTGCATGAAGTCAGCGAGACCCCCTGCCGTGTTCGTGATGAGGGCACGTGTTTTGAACCAACAGTAAAAAATAGGGGCCCACTTTGCAGCGTGGTGTGCATAGCCCCACCTTGTGTGGGGAGAGCCTGAAACGCTGCCCGGGCAACCACCTGGTTATTCAGGTTCAAACCTCATCCCTCAAACGGCACAAAGGCGGGGGGTCCTCTTTTTCCCTCTCGTATGTGCTCACCCGTTGCCAGATCCGGTGACCTTTTGTACCCTTCCTGCCTCGGTCCGATGGCCTCTGCCTGTTCCTTTCTTGGCGATCCTCTCGTATTTCCAGCCATGTATGCAATGGCGTTGACATAGGTAGTTCGGAAGGAGGTGGACCTCCGTGGCAATCGGAATTGATCAGCTAGCGATCCTGTTGATCGTAGCGGTTGCAAGCGTTATTGTTGGGTACCTGCTCAGAAAACAGGTAGTCGAGAGTAAGGTGGCCGAGGCAGAGACCCTGGCCAAGCGCATCCTGCACGAGGCGGAGAAAGAAGCAGAAACCAAACTTCGGGGGGCTGAGCTTGAGGTTAAGGAACTTACCCTTCAGGCCAAGGCAGATCTGGAGCGAGAGACTAAGAGTCGTCGTCAGGAGCTCGAAAGCGCGCAGCGCCACTTAGGTCAGAAGGAAGAGACCCTCGAGCGAAAGCAGGAGCAGTTGGAGCGACGTGACCGCGAACTGGATTCACTGGCTAGCGATCTCGGTAACAGAGAGCGGGCTGCCGCCGACAAGGAGACCCAGTGCACCCAGTTAATGGAGGATGCGCAGCGGCAACTGGAGCGTATCTCCGGTCTCACAGCCGAAGAGGCCAGAAAGATCCTGCTCCAGAATCTGGAGCAGGAGGCCAGGATCGAGTCGATGGCCTTGTTCAAACGGCTTGAGGATGAGACGAGGGCGACGGCAGAGACGAAGGCCAAAGAGATCCTGGCCGTTGCTGTTGATAAGTG